>CAYTNO010000284.1:0-3491 GCA_964439125.1 uncultured Woeseiaceae bacterium
GATTACCGGTGCGATGAATGCAATGTTTGCGAAGCTCTTGGAAGCGGGCGAACTTGAATTTCTTGCTGAGCGAGTAATGAACGTAATTGTCTCTGATGCGGAGCTGCGATTCTCAGTCAGGCTGGATCAGAATAAGTTGCGCGCAGGAGTTGAAGCGTCTGAAGCAGACCTGACCATTGAAGGGACCGTCTATACATTCTTGTTGTTGGCCACGCGAAAGGAAGATGCAGATACGCTGTTTTTCCGCCGTCAGTTGAAGACGTCGGGCGATACCGAACTGGGCCTGTATGTCAAAAACTTTCTTGATGGACTCGAACCAGAAACTCTGCCCTATCATCGAGCTATCGATCCCATCTTGCGAAAAAGTCTCGCGGTTGCGGACGGAGTCGACAAGATTCGCAATCGATTAGGGCGCAGAAACTCTTGATTGGTCGCGGTGAGAAGATGGAACGGCAGCTACGCTGCCTCTACTCGGTCGTGATACCGGCGTCCTCCATCATCACCGGGAAACTGTAGCCGGCGCCGAAGTCCTTGTTCAGGATAATCCTGCCAGTGAGTACTACGGTCTCGCCCACAGCCGTGGTGGCGATGCTGGTCACGGTGAGGTCGTTACTGCCATCGGCCGCATCGCCGGAGCCGTCCTGGATATGGATGAAGTTCTTGCCGAGGATACCCGCGTTGTACTTGACTACATTGCCGCGCAAGCTAATCTGCTGGTTGGCCAGCGCATCCTTGTTGGCGTACACGTAGGCGATGTTCTGGCCTGGCTCGAGCTCGGGTACTTTGGTATCCGCAGCTTTTGTTTCTACGCTGCCATCTGTACTCGGGTATTCGGCCGGTAGTGCACCACCGGGACGACTCTCTGGCATTGCAGGTGCCGACAGGTTTTCCATCACGCCAGCAAAATACACGACATCGAACGTACGGTTCAGGGTCTTGCTTTCGAACTCACTCATTGGCAAGCCTTGGGAGGCCTGTACCGTGTCGCCAATCTGCACGGCAATCTGGCGTCCGGCCACCCAGAGCGTGTCGGGGTCAGTCTCGATGAGCACATAGGTGTACCCGCCGGAATTCATAGTTTCCAGCACCGTGCCACGTACTGCGCCTTCAGGAACCGGGGAAGCCATTGCCGGGTTGTCAGTTACCGGCTCTTGTCCGGATTCCACACACCCGACCTGGGTTAGGAGCAGAGCCGCCGCCAATCCTGCGACCTGCAGCATTCGAATGATTAGTTTCAAGGTTGGATCTCCATTAATTGGCGCTGTCGCATTCGTCTTTGCGACCGCACCCACCGCATTTTTGTGACCTCTTCTGCGCATCCGGGTCGTGCCTCTCCAGCCACAACTGAAAGATCGCCCAGAACGCGCACAGCGCAACTACTGTGAGCAGTGGAAAAATATACGTCGTCATCATTACAGCATGCACCTCTTAGGCCGAACTGAACAGCCCGGCAAAACCCATAAACGCCATCGACAGTATGCCGGCCATAATCAAGTTCATCGCAGTGCCCTTGATTAGTTTCGGGATGTCGGACAACTCCGATTCCTCGCGCAGACCGGCCAGTAGCACCAGTGCCAGGGTGAAGCCGATTCCTGCACCGAGTGCGTAAACGATACCTTCCCAAAATCCATAGCCCCGGTTGGTCGCGAAAATCGCGAGACCGAGAATCGCACAGTTTGTTGTGATCAGTGGCAGGAAGATACCCATCGCGCGGAACAATGCGGGGCTCAGTTTCTTGATCAGCATCTCGATGAATTGCACCGTACTGGCAATCACGACAATGAAGCAGATCAGCCTGAGGTAGGGTGCGTGCACCAATACATAGGTGTTGAGTATCCAGGCGCACACCGCGGTCACGAGCATTACGAACGTCGTTGCGAGTCCGAGCCGTGCCGAGGTCTCGAGCGAGTTGGACACGCCAAGGAACGGACATAGCCCGAGAAAATAAGTCAGTACGAAGTTGTTGACGAGCAACGCACTGATGAAGATCCAGAGAAGGTTGTCCATCAGCTGTCACTCCTCTCCGCCGCAGCGACATCTTCGAGGAACTCGTCCTTCTTGTACTTGAACCAGTTGAAGAACAGCAGGATGACACCCAGCGTAAGGAAGCCGCCCGGCGGCAGGATCATGATCACCCAGGGCTCGTAATTCTCACCAAAGAGATTTATGCCGAACAACGCGCCGTCACCGAGTATCTCCCTGACCGCGCCGAGCGACAGCAATGCAAGCATGAAACCGCTCGCCATGCCCACCGCGTCCATCACCGCAAGTTTCGTCGGGTGTTTCGACGCGAATGCTTCTTGCCGACCGAGGATCAGACAGTTCGCCACAATCAGTGGAATGAACGCGCCCAGTTCCTTGTGCACCCCCGGCACGAGTGCAAGCAGCGTGTAATCGGCAATGGTTACGAAGGTCGCGATGATAATGATGAAGCAGGAGATACGCACTTGTTTCGGGATGACGTGGCGGAATGTCGACACCAGGAAGCTTGACCCGACGAGCACGAAGAATGTCGCCATGCCCATCGCGACCGCGTTGATCGCAGAGTTGGTGACTGCGAGCATCGGACACATTCCTAGTACCTGGACAAACACAGGGTTGTCGCGCCAGATTCCCTTGATGAATTCTTCCTGGGACTGGTTCTTCTTCATTGCTCTGCCTCGTTGCCCGCTGGTGCTGTTGCTATGAGCTGCGGTTCGGAACCTGGTGCCGGCAACTGCGCCGACCATGCAGCGTGGGCTTCGTTAATAATCCTGACGACCGCCTTGGACGAGATCGTCGCCCCGGTTATCGCGTCAATCTCGTTTGGCTGACTTTTCGTGCCTTTCTTGACTGCAAAAATTTCCGGTTCGACGGATAGCGCGCTGAATCCAGCGACAAAAACAGCATCTTTGTAGATCTTGTCACCCAGTCCGGGCGTCTCGCGGCTTTCCAGCACTTCCATGCCGACAACGATTTTCTCTCCCGGGTTGTAGCCGTAGAGAATGGCGATCGTGTCCTGGAAGCCGGGGCCTGCCGCCGGCATTGCGTAGCCCACGAAATCTCCCTGTTCGTCATAGCCCCCGTAGATGACAGGCTCGTCCTTGTCAGGCATTTCCACGACGACGACTGCGCTGTCCCTGTAAACGAGCGCTTGCATCTGGCTGACGCCGGGAAGCACTTTGAAAACGGCCTCGCGCAATTCACGGGCTTTGTTCGCCGTAATCGTGGGCAGTGTCGACTCGTAAATGCCGATAATCGCAACGCCCGATACCAGCCCCGCAATTGCCAGGGTCAGAATGAGCCGCAGCGAGCTGGGACTGTTTGTATCTTTGGGCGCGTTCATTTTGGTTCGGCCCCTCGACCAAACACCGTTGGTTGCGTGTAACGATCAATCAGAGGCGTTGCCGCGTTCATGAGCAGAATCGCGTACATC
The DNA here is from genome assembly GCA_964439125.1 of uncultured Woeseiaceae bacterium. Lineage (GTDB taxonomy): Bacteria > Pseudomonadota > Gammaproteobacteria > Steroidobacterales > Woeseiaceae > UBA1847. The sequence goes on from CAYTNO010000284.1 coordinate 3,416, forward strand.
ACGCCTTCAGGCAGGCCGCCGAATACGCGAATCAGCATCACGAGGACACCGACACCGATGCCAAAGATCCAGGCAC
>CAYTNO010000285.1:0-3474 GCA_964439125.1 uncultured Woeseiaceae bacterium
GCTTGCTCGAAATCGCCGGGCACCACGTACGAGAGGACGGGGTGTTCGTAGCGCTGAAAGGGCGCTACCCGGCAGAAGAACTAGAAGAAGTACCTGAACCGTGGAACTACAGAGTGATTGAGCTCAAAGTGCCGGGACTCGAAGCGGGCTCCCGGCATGCTGTGTTGATGTCGCTGAAGTGAATCGATGGCACGAATAATTGCAGTAGCAAACCAGAAGGGCGGGGTCGGCAAAACAACGACCTGCGTCAACCTGGCCGCATCGCTTGCGGCGACGCAGCGCCGCGTGCTGCTTGTGGACATGGATCCCCAGGGCAATGCGACGATGGGTTGCGGCATCAACAAGATGGAGCTCGAAAACTCATCCTGTGAAGTGCTGCTCGGCGAGGCGACAGCGGCAGACACTATTGTCTCAGCACCAGAAGGCGGTTTCGCCGTAATGCCGGGCAACGAAAACCTCACGCTTGCGGAAGTTCAGCTGCTGCAGGAGATAGGCCGGGAGATGAAGCTTCGAAAGGCGCTTGCGCCGGTCGCTGGGCTTTACGATTTCATCCTTATCGACTGCCCGCCTTCAATCAATATGCTGACCATTAATGCGTTGACGGCAGCAGAAGGCGTGCTTATTCCGATGCAGTGCGAGTACTACGCCCTCGAGGGCTTGAGCTCGTTGTTGAACACCATCGAACAGGTGCGGGATTCGGTAAATCCGGATCTCGAAGTATTCGGCATCTTACGAACGATGTTCGACCCCCGCATCAACCTCTCCAATGAAGTGTCGCTGCAATTGCTGCAACACTTCGACAGACAGGTTTTTCGGACGGTCATACCGCGCAACATCCGCCTGGCAGAAGCGCCGAGTTTTGGGCGCCCGGTTTTGCTGCATGACCGTTCATCGCGCGGAGCCATCTCCTACCTGGCGCTGGCCGGGGAGATACTGCGTCGCGAGGACGCTCGAGAAGACCGGCTGAAGGCCGTGTAGGACGGCCGTTTGGCCCGAATGGAATAGCGATAATGACACCAAAAAAGAGACTGGGCCGCGGGCTCGATGTGCTACTGAGCAAGCCCGCTGCCGATTTAGCGGCGGTTACCGGCAAGGTGAGTGCCGGTGGCCTGCGCGAAATGCCCGTGGAGTTGCTGCAACGCGGCCAGTACCAGCCACGCATCGACATACGTCAGGACACGCTGGAAGACCTGGCGAGCTCGATACGCGCTCAGGGCGTCGTGCAGCCGATCGTCGTCAGGCCGATTGGCAAAGAGGGCGGTACGCAGCGTTATGAAATTGTGGCGGGGGAGCGCCGCTGGCGCGCCGCACAATTGGCTGGCCTTGCGGAAATCCCGGCAGTGGTCAAGGACATCCCCGACGAGGCCGCCATTGCGATGGCGCTCATCGAGAACATCCAGCGTGAAAACCTCAACCCCCTCGAAGAAGCTCGCGCTCTGGATCGGCTGATTAGCGAATTCGATCTCACGCACGCCGAGGCCGCTCAAGCGGTTGGGCGATCGCGCGCGGCGGTCAGCAATCTGCTGCGGCTTCAGGACCTTTCCGACAAGGTCAGGCCGCTGCTCGAATCGCGGCAACTGGAAATGGGTCACGCCCGAGCGCTGCTGGGCATCAGCAACGCGGTACAGCAGCTTGATGCCGCCAGGCAGGTCGTCAAAAAAGGCCTCTCTGTTCGCGAGACGGAACGGCTGGTCCGGCACATGCTCGAGAACGCGGACAGCAAGAAACCGGCGCAACAGGCGAGCTCAGGTGACGCTGATATACGCCGCCTCGAAATCGAGGTGTCCGAGAAGATCGGCGCCAAAGTGAGCGTTAAGCACACGAAAAAAGGCTCGGGCAAGGTCGTTATCAGTTACAACAGCCTTGATGAGCTCGACGGCATCCTCAAACACATCAAGTAGGCAGAAACCCCGGAAAAAACAGGCCCTGAGGGGCGAAAATGAGCCCCGGATCCGGTTGCCATGCCGGGGGGCTGACACTATAATGCGCGAGCTAATTACAGGCTCGATTTGATTCACCGATAAGACAAGCGCCACCAGCCGCCGGCAAGGCCGACGGACGTGGCGTTTTTAGTGCCGGGGACAAGAGAAAATGCTCAAGGTACTTGTCGGGCAGATCGGGATCGGGGCTGTATTGACCGTCGCGCTTTGGGTCCTGTATGGAGACGTCGCGGGGTATTCGGCGCTGCTTGGCGCCCTGACCTGCGTCATTCCGAACGCTTTCCTGGCGCTGCGGCTGGCAGTACCACGCAGGGATCACGGTGCACGCGCCCTGATCCAGGCGGCATACATTGGTGAACTTGGAAAGCTGGGGTTGACCGTGCTGATGTTCAGTATGGTTTTTGTCCTGGTGCAGCCGCTCTCGGCAGCGGCGCTTTTTGCAGGATTCATCGCAGCGCAGCTAATGACCGTAGCCGGTCTATTGCTACGCGACGAACAGACTGACAACGGACAGACGAGTACTAAGAATGGCGAGTGAAGGCGGACACGGCCCGCAAACTTCCGGCGAGTATATTCAGCACCATCTGCAAAACCTGCAGGTCTGCAAGGACGAGGCAGGTGAGTGGGTGTGGAACCACTGTGCTGGTAACCCGATGACGATCAACGTCGACTCGATGTTTTGGTCGGTGCTGTTGGGCCTTGTTTTCATCACTTTGTTTTATGGCGCCGCCAGGAAGTCGTCGTCAGATAAGCCGAGTCGGTTTCAGGCTTTTGTCGAGATCATCGTCGACTTCGTGGATGGCTCGGTAAAAGACACGTTTCACGGCAAGAGCCGGCTTATAGCGCCGCTGGGGCTCACCATCTTCGTCTGGGTTTTCCTGATGAACCTTATGGATCTCGTTCCGGTCGACTGGATTCCATTGCTCGCTGGTTCGGCCGGCATCCCCTTTATGAAGGTCGTGCCCACAACCGACGTCAACGTGACCTTCGGCATGTCGATAGCCGTTTTCTTCCTGATCATTTTCTACACAATCAAGAACAAGGGCATTACAGGCTTTATTGCTGAGCTAACGCTGCATCCCATCGCGCCGCCCACGAAGGGCTGGGGCCTTCTGGCCGCGCCGTTCATCATTGCCTTTAATTTCATTCTTGAGAGCGTCGCCCTGCTCGCCAAGCCGGTATCACTGAGCTTGCGATTGTTCGGCAACATGTTCGCCGGCGAACTCATCTTTATTCTTATTGCGCTGCTGGGCGTTTACCAGTTGCCGCTGCACTTCGGCTGGGCCATATTTCACATACTTATTGTGACGTTGCAGGCCTTTATTTTCATGATGCTGACCATAGTCTATTTGAGCCTTGCGTCAGAATCGCACTAACTTTTTATTTAATACATTTGGACCTGAATCCAGGTAGGAGAAACTGATGGAAACTGTTATTGGCTTAACGGCGATTGCCGTTGCACTCTTGATCGGCCTCGGCGCCCTTGGCGTTGGTATCGGCATGGGTCTTTTGGGCGGCCGCTTCCTTGAGGGTG
>CAYTNO010000286.1:0-3472 GCA_964439125.1 uncultured Woeseiaceae bacterium
GACGAAGGTCATGGAAGGCACGCTCGTCAAGGTTTGCTCCTGGTACGATAACGAGTGGGGCTTCTCCTGTCGCATGCTCGATACCACGGTTGCGCTGTACAACGCCAAGTAAACCAGACAAAGCGGAGACATCATGTCCGTCATCAAAATGACCGACATCGACCTGTCGGGCAAACGAGTTCTGATTCGCGAGGATCTCAACGTCCCTGTCGCTGACGGTGTCGTCACGTCTGACGCCCGCATTCAGGCCGCGCTGCCGACAATCAAGGCAGCGCTGGCTGCGAATGCGGCAGTCATGCTCGTATCGCACCTCGGGCGTCCAAAGGAAGGGCAGCCAGAAGCGCAGTTTTCCCTGCGGCCTGTTGCAGACCACCTGTCGAAACTTCTTGGCAGGGAGGTTGCGTTAGTTGATGACTGGATCGATGGTGTCGATGTTGAGCCTGGCTCTGTCGTGCTTCTCGAGAACGTGCGCTTTCTCGTGGGCGAAAAAGCCTGCGACGAATCGCTGGCACGCAAGATGGCCGCACTTTGTGATGTCTTTGTAATGGATGCGTTTGGCACAGCCCACCGTGCCCAGGCGAGCACTTACGGCGTTGCTGAATTTGCGCCCGTCGCCTGCGCCGGGCCTTTGCTGTCGAGAGAACTTGACGCTCTGGCCAAAGCTATGACGAATCCGGCGCGACCATTTGTGGCCATTGTTGGCGGATCCAAAGTATCGACCAAGTTGACGGTGCTCGATGCGCTGGCGGGCATTGTCGATAGCCTGATTGTGGGTGGCGGCATCGCGAATACATTTATCGCAGCGGCCGGTCATAACGTAGGCAAGTCGCTGCACGAGCCCGACATGCTCGGTATCGCTACCGATCTTGCCGCAGCAGGTGAGGGGCGGGCAGACATTCCTTTGCCGGTTGATGTCGTCGTTGCCAGTGAGTTCTCGGCGGACGCCGAGCCGCTGACGAAACCCGTCGATGCGGTCGCCGACGACGAGCTCATTCTCGATATAGGTCCTGAAACCGCAGAGCACTTCGCGAAAATTATTGGCTCTGCGGGCACGATAATCTGGAATGGCCCGGTTGGCGTGTTCGAATTTGATGCGTTCGGCGGTGGGACGAAAAGACTGGCTGAGGCGATAGCGGATAGCGATGCGTTTTCTGTAGCCGGTGGTGGCGACACGCTGGCCGCAATTGGCAAATACGGTGTGGCCGATCGGATCTCATATATTTCGACGGGTGGTGGCGCGTTCCTCGAGTTCGTCGAGGGCAAAGAGCTGCCTGCCGTCGCCATACTGGAAAAACGCGCTACTTCGGAAACGGCCCCGTGATTGCGAGTGTCATGCCCGGGTACTGGATGTTGACGAACAGCGTCTGACCGTCCGGCGAGAAACAGACACCTGCAAGTTCTGAATTCGAATACGGATTGTCGGCCAGATGATACTGGTTGCCGTCGGGACGAATGCCGACGAGTCCGCAATGATTTGACGTGTCCTCGCAAACAACCAGGTCGCCCCAGGGTGCCATCGTGAGGTTGTCTGCATTTCGCAATATCGAATCGGCTGATGACTCCGCAATCAGCGTCAGTCGCCCAGGTGATTCTTGCTCTGATGGCTGACCTTCATGCGGGCTCGGATGGTATTCGAATATCTGCCCCAGTCTTGCGGGCCCGCCGATAGTACACGTGAATACAAGACGGCCTCCGGCAACGCACATGCCCTCACCACGCGCGAACATGGCAGCGCCACGTCTTGCTCCGCGGAGACGTAAATCGTCCTCGTCCGAGTCGACATTGCGGAGATCGATCCAGCGAGTGCTCAACGAGACGTTTTTGCGCATTTTTGATTCGTCTGACCAGTTGTGGGTCTTAAACGATGGTCGATCATGAATGGCGAGCGCCTGCAATTTTCCACCTTCGTGAAGTTTGCCAGGTACGGCGGGAATGTAGCGATAGAACAAACTGTCCGCCCTGTCTTCGGTCATGTAGACGATACCGGTTGGCTCGTGCACTGCGGCAGCTTCATGTTTGAATCGGCCCATTGCTCGTAAGGGTCGCGGTTCGGCAAGCCCAGACTGCGTTGCGGGGACCTCGAATACGTAGCCGTGTGGCTTCTTGCGCTTTATGCGTGGGCGTACGTACCGGCCTGGCTTTTCGAAACATTCTTCGCAAGACAGCCAGGAACCCCACGGTGTTGATCCGCCCGCACAATTGAGCTCCGTGCCGGCCAGGCTGAGGTGCTGTTTCTCAGTCTGTCCTGTTCGCGGGTTGTATACCGTCGTTGTAGTGCCTCCAACGCCGGGTTTTCTGCCGTCACCAGTGTCGTAAACCCTATCCTTGATGGCATCCGGAACGGCCGCAAACGATGGAGCGAATGCGCTCTTGAGAAAATCGCCCGGGCCGAGCTCGTGATTGCAAACGAGGATGATGCGACCATCGTCGCCATCAAATGCGGCCATGCCGTCGTGTGCGAACGGTACACGCAAGCCATCCGACATCGGATCACCTGCTCTCGATACAATTTTGTAGTGAAAACCGCTCGGTAAATCGAAGATTTCACCTGGGTCTGATCGCAACGGACCGAACATTTCGTCGCTTGCACGGCAAGGACTTGACAGGGCAGGGCTAGAGGCTGCAATCGCGACGCATTGCAGAAATCGGCGGCGGTCCAAACGGGTCTCTCGCAGAGCTGTTGCTAAGCATTGCAGCATAGCGCCAAACGCTTGCGGCAGAAAGCCGCAAACGCCATTTGTTGACACGAATATTTCGGGCTGTGCAATAATCGCCGCCATGCGAAAACGAACAAAGATAGTCGCGACCCTGGGCCCGGCGTCTGACGACAAAAAAACGCTGTGCGGCATGATCAAGGCCGGTCTCGACGTTGCGCGCCTCAATTTTTCTCACGGCAACGAGGAAGACCACCGTCGTCGCTTCGCGGTGTTGCGCGAGGCAGCGGACGCCTGCGGTAAGGAAATCGCAGTAATGGGCGACCTGCAGGGGCCGAAAATCAGAATCAAACGATTTGAGAACGGCAGTGTTGTGCTAGCCGACGGCGACGCATTCTTTCTGGATAGTACGATTGGGCTGGAAGAGGGTAATCAGCAAGGCGTAGGTGTCGCGCTGGACTCGATTCATGAAGATGTCGGCCCGGGCGATATTCTGTTGCTGAATGACGGCTTGATCACGCTTGAAGTCGATCGCGTGGATGGAACCCGAATCCATACGACCGTTGTTGCCGGAGGCATTTTATCGGACCACAAAGGCCTTAACCTCAAAGGCGGAGGGCTGTCAGCCGCAGCGCTCACTGATGTCGATCGCGAAAACATCAAATTGGCTGCCGAACTCGACATGGATTTTCTGGCCGTATCGTTCGTTCGCAGTGGCGAAGATATCGACGAAGCACGCAGACTTTTTTCCGAGGCTGGCGGCACCGGATTAATCGTTGCCAAGATCGAGCGTACGGAAGCCATCGAAAATATTGATT
>CAYTNO010000287.1:0-3467 GCA_964439125.1 uncultured Woeseiaceae bacterium
GGGCGGCATTTTGCCGCCCGGGCACTAGCCCGGATTCCCCCTGCGCTGCTATGCTGACTCAATGGAAATACGACCGATTCTCGTTCTACTCGGCTTGCTTGCGTCGGCCGCGGCTTTGGCGCAGGCCTACACGTGGGTGGATGAGGAAGGCGTTACGCATTATTCCGACCGTCCGCAAGAGGGCGCGAAGCAGGTCAACCTGTCCGAGTATTCTCGCAAGACCGGCGCGCAGCTTTACCGGCAAAGGCCAACAGCCGCGCCGGCTGATGACGCCGCAGAGGACGCAGGGCCGTTCAAATACGAAAGCCTGGAGGTCGCCTCCCCTGGTTCAGAAGAAACACTATGGAACATAGAGGGAGTATTGAACGTCTCCCTGGCGTTGAGCCCGGGCCTGCAGACCGGCCACCGGGTTCGCGTTTATTTCGACGGCAAGCCGAGGGAAGTGAGCGGCTCGAGCATCCAGATAGAGGATGTGCCTCGGGGTGTGCACAACATTCAGGTGGAGGTCATCGACGAGATGGGCAAACTGATGATCCGCAGTCAGACCAATCGCTTTTACGTACAGCAAAACTCGGTGCGGACGCGCCGCCGATAGGCCAACGCAAATCGTCGGGCCATTCTGGCGGCGGCGGGATTTTCAACAAAGAATCAGCTCGCATCCTTGACGGCTTGAGCTCGGGCGTCATTCTTCTCGACAGTAGTCTGCTAATTGTTGGCCTGAATCCATCGGCGGAAAACATCTTGGGGATCAGCCAGCAGCGCGCACAGGGCGAATCGCTCTTGCGCCTGCTTGATGACGAACCGGAGTTGCGAGACATCCTGAGCCGCGTCATGCAAACCGGCGACCACTACGCAAACGAGATGCGCCTCGGCGCGACTGAGGTTCACGCCGACGAGCGCATTGTCGACTGCCGCGTGTCACCGCTAAAAACTGAAGACACCGAGTTGCTGATCGAAATGACGGACGTAACGCGCCGCGCAAAGATCAGCCGCGAAAACGCGCTCTTGATACAACATGGCACAGGCCGACAGATGATCCGGCAGCTGGCTCACGAAATAAAAAATCCACTCGGCGGCATTCGTGGTGCAGCACAGCTACTGGAAAAACAACTCGACGATGCCGAGCTAAGCGAATATACCGACGTCGTTATCAGTGAAACAGACCGCCTTGCCGGCCTCGTCGACACACTGCTCGGCCCCGGTGGCCCGCCCAACAAACAACCGGTGAACGTGCACGAGTTACTCGAGTATGTCGTGCGACTCATCGAAGCAGAAGAGCAGAAAAAACTCACCTTTGTGCGCGATTACGACCCCGGCTTGCCGCTGATCGACCTCGACCGCGATCAAATAGTGCAGGCGTTTTTGAACCTGGTGCGAAACGCGGCAGCTGCGCTCGATGGCCAGGGGACAATTACATTGCGCAGCCGTGCGGCCATAAACTTTACGATAGGCGACAGGCGCCATCGCGTCATCGCGTCGATCGAAATTGAAGATGACGGCCCCGGTATACCCTTCGACATGCAGGACTCTGTTTTTTATCCGCTTGTAACGAGCCGCCCCGAAGGCACGGGCCTCGGCCTGCCCGGCGCGCAGGAGCTGCTAAGTCGTCACAACGGTTTGATCGAATTCGAGAGCCGTCCGGGCCGCACGGTGTTCTTCGTGCGAATCCCACTTGACCAAACGGTGCAGAGCCAATGACAGGCAGCGATCTGAATGTCTGGGTAGTTGACGATGACCAGTCCGTTCGCTGGGTGCTCGAAAAAGCGCTGCGGCAGGCGGGCATAGAGGCGCGCAGCTTCGAGCGTGCGGAACACCTGCTTGAGGCGATAGAACATGGTGAGCCGGACGTTCTGATTACCGATGTCCGCATGCCCGGCATGAGCGGCATTACTTTGCTTGATCGTTTGCAAACAACCTGCCCCGATCTGCCGATTATCGTCATTACCGCACATTCCGATCTCGAAAATGCCGTGGCGGCTTACAAGGGTGGCGCGTTTGAATACCTGCCAAAGCCATTCGACATCGATGAGGTGATAGAACTTGTTCGAAAAGCGGCGCGCAAGAACGATGCTGCCAATACAGACCAGGGCCAGAAAGGCAGCGAAATCCCGTCGCTCATCGGCCAGGCACCGGCGATGCAGGAAGTATTTCGTTCAATCGGCCGCCTGGCTGGCTCGAGCATGACCGTTTTGATAACCGGCGAGTCGGGCACAGGCAAAGAGCTCGTCGCACAGGCACTGCACGAACACAGCCCACGTGCGACCCAGCCGTTTATTGCACTCAACACGTCGGCGATTGCGTCCGAGTTACTTGAGTCCGAGTTGTTCGGTCATGAGCGCGGCTCGTTCACGGGGGCGGACGCCCGCCGCATTGGTCGTTTCGAGCAAGCCGATGGTGGCACCTTGTTTCTCGATGAAATTGGAGACATGTCACCGGCGCTGCAAACACGACTGTTACGCGTGCTCGCAGAGAGCGAGTTCTATCGCGTTGGCGGACAAAAATCGATCAAAGTCGATGTGCGGGTGATTGCTGCCACAAACCAGGATCTTGCGCGCGCAGTTAAGGAATCGCGTTTTCGCGAAGATCTTTACCACCGCCTTAATGTCATACGAATCAACACACCACCGTTACGCCAACGGCGCGCAGACATACCGCTGCTGCTGAACCACTACCTCACCGAGTCGGCGAAAGAGCTCGACTCACCCGCCAAACTCATCGACGCAGATGCGCTCGATGTGTTGCAGGGGTATGAATGGCCCGGCAATGTGCGCCAGCTTGTCAATGCAACCCGGCGACTGACAGTAACGGCGCCGGGCACTGTGATTACGCCGGCGGATATTCCGCAGGACCTCGGTGGTAATGTTTCGTCACAACGCGCAGCGCAGGAGTGGACGCGCAGCCTCGCATCGTGGGCAGAGCGAGAAGCGAACGCGAAAGATGCCGGGCCGCTGCTCGACACGGCGCTACCTGAGTTCGAAAAAACGCTGATACAGATTGCGATGAGCCAGACGAAGGGGCATCGGCAGGACGCAGCCAAGCTGCTCGGCTGGGGTCGCAATACGCTCGCCCGCAAGATGAAGTCGCTGCACCTGGACTAACCGGCAGGAACCGGCCGTTGGGGCGGTATCAGACCTTCAACGAACCCGTTAGATCCGACACCGAGTTGATATCGTGTCGATGCATATAGTCCAGCAGCCCCTGGTTGATCTTTTTGCACACGAGCGGGTCGTAGAACAGCGCGGTACCGATGCCGACCGTGGTTGCGCCGGCGATCAGGAACTCGAGCGCGTCCTTGGCGGTCGTTATGCCGCCCTGCCCGATGATGGGCACATTGTGATGTTTAGCAACCTCGTAAACCTGCCTTGTCTTGAGCAGGGCGATCGGTTTGATCGCCGGGCCTGATAAACCGCCGCGCACGTTGCCAATCACGGGCGTTCTTTTTTCGACATCGATCGCCATGCCCATCA
>CAYTNO010000288.1:0-3455 GCA_964439125.1 uncultured Woeseiaceae bacterium
GTCATCGTTAGTTTGTTACGCCTGCCCTTGAAAGGGTTTTCGCTTGTCTTGAACGCCAATCGCACCGGCGTGCCCTTGAGCTTGAACACCTTGCGAAAACGATTAATAAGGTAGCGACGATACGCTTCAGGGACTTTTTCAGTCTGGTTGCCGTGAATAACGATGACCGGCGGATTTCGCCCGCCCTGATGCGCGTAACGCAATCGGATGCGGCGGCCACGAACCAGAGGGGGTGGATGCGCCGTGACTGCAGCTTCCAGCTCTCTCGTCAGTTCGGTGGTGGACAGGTCACGCGTAGCTGCCCGGTACGCGCGCTCGACAGCCGGCAACAGATCGCCAACCGCCGTTCCATGCAACGCCGAGATCGAAATGCGTTCGGCGAAATCAAGGAACGGTAAACGACGATCGAGCTCATCCCGCACGTGTTTTCTATCGGATGCCGTCATGCCGTCCCACTTGTTTGAAACCACGACGAGTGCTCTGCCGCGTTCCATGACCAGCCCGAGCAAACTGACATCCTGCTCGGTTACGCCTTCATGTGCATCGAGAACTGAAATCACAACCTGTGCACGCTCGATTGCCTGTAGGGCTTTGACAATGCTGAACTTCTCGACAGCCTCGTGCACTTTGGACTTGCGACGAATGCCGGCTGTGTCGATCAGCTCGTATTTCCGGTCGTTCCGCTCAAACGGCACGGACACGCTGTCACGAGTTGTACCCGGCTGGTCGAAGACAACAAGACGATCTTCGCCGATAAGGCGATTAATCAGTGTCGACTTGCCAACGTTTGGGCGTCCAACAACTGCAATACGAAGTTCGCGATTGTCGTCCTCTTCTTCTGCCGCGTCCTCAGCATCTTCTTCGACGTCGAAGTCAGCAAGCACCGCTTCTATCAATGCTCTGACGCGATCACCGTGTGCCGACGAAATAGCCACTGGCTCACCAAGCCCAAGCGCATGAAATTCGCTGGTGGCAATTGCCGCATCAAGACCTTCAGCTTTATTAGCGACCAGCCAGACCTTTTTGGCGTTCTTGCGAGCGAGTTCCGCCACATGCTCATCAGCCGCAGTCAGACCCGCTCTACCATCTACCATGATGATGGCGGCATCAGCCTCTTCCAAAGCGCGAACGGTCTGGTCGACCATGAGTTCCTCAATGCCGATCTCACCACCGGCCACACCGCCCGTATCGATAACGAGATAGGGAACCGGGCCGAGCTTGCCGAAACCGTATTGGCGATCGCGCGTTAGCCCCGGGAAGTCAGCAACGATGGCATCGCGAGACCGCGTCAGACGGTTGAATAACGTGGACTTGCCAACGTTCGGTCGGCCAATGAGTGCAATAACTGGGAGCATCGGACCAAATCAGGCCGCCGTGTTTCAGGCGCCGTCGTCTTCTGTGTCAGGCGCTTTACGCGCAGGCTTCGGCTGCTGCACAGCGAAGGCGGACAAACTGCCCGAGTCGCTTTGCACATAAAGTCGATCCGCGACCACGACAGGATCGTTTGAGATCGCTTTGCCACCGACTTTGAGGCGCGCAACCGGTTCGCCATCGACGTTGCTGAAGAAATGCAGGTAACCCTCGAGATCACCGACGGCCACGGTTGTATGGAATGACACTGGCAATGTGGGTTCACGGCGCAAGAGCGCATCCTGTCGCCAGGCTTCATCGCCGCTGCTTCGAGACAGCGCTACCAGCTCACCCTCCTCGGTTACGGTGTAAACATTATTCCAGTCGGCGGAAACACCCTCGAACGACGACACTTCCCGTGTCCAGAGAATCTGACCTGACTCGGACGCCAGCGCGGCCATGTTGCCCTGGTAACCAGCAGCGTACAGATCCTGGCCGACGACACTGATGAGGCCATCGACGTCTGACAGACGCTCAAGGTCCGAACGCCCGCTAGGCGGTGCCAGCAAAGCCTCCCAGACCACATCACCGGATGAGATATTCAATGCTGCCAATCGACCATTGTCGAAACCGGCGAAAACCGTTGAGCCAATAACTGCCGGAGTTGCTGACCCCCGCATCGTCAGTAGTGGTGTCGACTGCTCGAATATCCAGCGTTCGCTGCCGTCAAACGCCGACAACGCACGCAGGCGATTGTCGATGGTCAGTGCGATCACGACGTTGTCTTTGATCACGGGACGGGCAAGCGATTCGCCCGTTAAATCGACGCGCCAGCGCTCGGCTCCAGTATCGGCATCAAGCGCAATAATGTAGCCATCTGAACCTACAACGACGACGAGGCCTTCACCAACTCCCGGACCCGCCGACAATTCTATATCGAGCTTTGTTCGCCAATGCTCTTTTCCATTTGCCGGATTCAAGGCGATAACATTGCCGTCAATACTTGCCGCATAAATGCGAGTGCCGTCTCCGGCTGGCTGCAAAGCCACGCGCAGGAACTCGGCGTCGCCGCCGATGTTCGCCTTCCAGACGCGCTTGATATTGACCTTGGTGGCGATCTTTGTGAGCTCTTTTGGTTCTAGCTTTTTGTCATCATCATCGCCAAAAAGGCTGCAAGCGGACAACACCATTACAACCGTCAATAATCCTGCCGTGCGAAAAATCCTTTTCACTCAGACTCTCCGCCCCCACCATCAACAGCCGGTTCCAACTGTTGTTCAGGTTCGGTGACGGCCGGCGCCGGGGCAGGCGCGCCCGGGAGGTCAACCAACTTCATCTGCACGACGCCTCGGTTGATGGTTTGCGATGTATCGGCTAGCGCAGTGCGATACTCGTCGCCGGCTGCGGTAATTTGTCCAAGTGCAGCGAACGCATCACCCCGCATCTCAGCAAATAATCCCGCGAACGCGGCATCATCCTGATCGGCCAGAAGATCAACGACTTCCTGCGGCTTGTCTTGATACAGGAGAATTCGTGCGAGCCGCAATCTTCCAACTTGCTTTAGCGCCTTGTTGCCACGCATGAGCAACAGCTCGTTCAGAACATCTGCAGCGTCCTGATCACGATTCTTGTCCATGTAGAGTTTCGCCATCGCGAGGTCCGACTGGGCCGCGTACGCCGTGTTCGCGTAATTGCTCGCAAGATCATCAGCGACCGACTCGGCATTATCGAGATCGCCGTCCGAAACATAAACCGTTAGTGATTCGTACAGCACTGAAGCCTCAACCTGGGCCGCTAACTTACTGCTCTGATATTGGTTAAACCCGAACAGCAAACCGACTGCGATAACCACACCGGCAATCACGTAGCGACCGTACACGGTCCACCACGCACGCATCTCTTCGAGTTGTTCTTTTTCTGACTGTAAATCGTCCACGAACTACGCCTTTCCTAATAATCCGGCCAGCGTCTCCGCCAGCGTTTCAAATGCAATACTGCTTTGATCCTCAGTACTGCGTAATGGTTTCAATCCAACACACTTTTGTACAATTTCCTGCTCGCCCAGAATTAATGCGTATTCCGCATTACTTTTATCTGCGCGTTTC
>CAYTNO010000289.1:0-3439 GCA_964439125.1 uncultured Woeseiaceae bacterium
GACAGCATTGATTATCAGGGTATTGCCGACCCCGCGGAGCGCGTGCAGAAGCTGATCGCTGCCTGCAGGCAGATCGACGATACCCTGATTCTGGTTGGCTCGAGCATGGGTGGTCATGTGGCAACTGCCGGCGCTGCCGCGCTTGAGGCGGCTGGCTTGTTTGTACTTGCCCCGGCGTATTACATGCCCGGTTACGAGGAATTTACGCCACGCCCACCGGATATGCCGATTTGCATTGTGCACGGCTGGAATGACGACATCGTGCCGGTCGAGAACAGTATTCGTTACGCTCGGTCCTGTGCGGCCGAGCTGCATATTCTAGACGGCGATCATCGCTTGACCGATAATGTCGACGAGATCAACTATTATTTTAGGCGATTTATTGAAAAGATCGCCTGTTAACCGTAAGGAAAAGGGAGTCACGTTATGAGAATTCTATTGGTATTGGCTACATTGGCATTGGCGGCATGTGGTGGGTCATCTGACGATTCAAAAGCGTCAAAGGCCATGGAAGACGTCAAGGAAGCCGCGGGCAGCGTCGGCGAAGCGGTCGAAGAGGTTGTAGAAGACACCTCGGACAGCGTTTCCGACGCGTACACAGACACCGTGGAGAAAGCTGAAGACATGGGCGAAGCGGCGAAAGAGCAAGCTGAAGACATGGGCGATGCTATTAAAGATAAGGCCGGAGACGTCGAAGACGCTGTTAAAGAGGCTGTCGGCGACTAACTCGTGGCGCTCACGCGCAATCCCTGATGAACATATCCGGGTTTTTTTTCCAGCCTTTCTATTGGCTGGCGAGCAGGCTGTTCGCGATCTGGGCTCGGCCAGCGATTCAACTAGAATCGCCGGCTGAGCAGGTCACCGATCGCGACGCCGCTGTCTGTTACGTGCTTGAAAACGGCGGTCTCGCGGACTTGCTGGCGCTTGAGCGTGCCTGTCGTTTGAGCGGCCTACCGTCGCCGAACGAATCTCTGGAATTTGGTGGCGAGCGATTTTCTCGACGCTTCGTTGTGTTGCGGCCGCTGAAAGGGTTCTTCTTCCGTCACCCCGCAGCAGTCGGGTCAAGACGGTTACGGCAACTCGTGGACGCGGGCAAGAATAACCACGACGAACTGTTACTCATTCCGGTGGCGATCTACTGGGGGCGGTCGCCCGATAAAGAACGTTCATTTTTCAAGTTGCTGTTTTCGGAAAACTGGGATGTAGTCGGGCGCACAAGAAAGTTCTTCGCCACTTTGCTGCACGGCCGAAATACTCTGCTTCGCTTCAGTCACGCACTCGCGCTGAGCGCTATCGTACAAGATGGTGTTGAGGCGCCGATCGCATTTCGCAAAGTGTCTCGAATCTTGCGCGTGCACTTCAGGCAACGTCGTGCTGCAACGGTTGGTCCGGACTTGTCGCACCGGCAAACGCTCGCTAATCAGGTCTTGCTTGCGCCGGCGGTCAAGCGTGCTATAGCCGCTGAGGCCGGTGATGACCACAAAAAACAAGAGGCGGCCGCACGTCGCGTCCTCCAGTACGTTGAGGAAATTGCGGCCGATGTTTCGTACCCGACGATCCGCATTTTGATGCGGATGCTGCAATGGCTATGGAACAAGATCTACGACGGTATCGAGCTCGGTCATATCGATCGCCTGCATGACGTCGCGAAGGAAAAGGTCATTGTGTATGCGCCTTGTCATCGCAGCCACTTCGACTACCTGCTACTGAGTTACATCTGCTGCAGGGAAGGAATACAGCTGCCCCATATAGCAGCCGGGATTAATCTCAATCTTCCCATACTGGGTTCAATTCTCCGTCGTGGCGGTGCGTTTTACCTGCGGCGCAGCTTTAAGGGTAACCGTCTCTACGCAACAGTGTTCGACGCCTACCTGTACCAACTTCTCGCGAGAGGATATTCACTCGAGTACTTTGTAGAGGGTGGGCGCAGTCGCACCGGACGGCTACTGGCACCCAAGGGCGGCATGTTGGCCATGACCGTCAATTCGTATATTCAAGCACCCAAGCGCCCGGTCGTATTTGTGCCTGTGTATTTCGGTTACGAGAAACTAATTGAAGGTGGCTCGTTCATCAGTGAGCTTGGTGGCGCAGAAAAGCAAAAGGAGTCGCTGTTGGGCCTTATCCGTTCGGTGAAGGCTTTGCGCGAAAATTTCGGCCGCGTGTACGTCAACATAGGTGAACCTATCGAGTTGGATCTATTGCTCGATCGTGCCAAACCGGACTGGCGCGAGTTGAGTGCGGAGAACGGCGATCGTCCTGCATGGCTCGCTAATGTCGTTGATGAACTTGAGCAGAGCATCATGTGCGGGGTGAATTCCGCGGCGGCAGTCACGCCGATTAGTCTGCTTGCGTATGTCATGCTGGCTACGCCGAAGCAGAAAATTGGCGCCGAAGAACTGCGGTCACAGCTGCACCTTAGTCTCGCTATGCTCAAGCGCTTCAAGTACTCAGATTCAGTTACCCTGCCGGATTGGAGCCCCGAGCAGATCATCGAACATGGCGAAAAGCTCGATGTCATCAGCCGAACATCCCATCCAATGGGCGACGTTTTTCATATGGAAGAGCGCACGGCCGTCCTTCTAACCTACTTTCGCAACAATATTCTGCATCTTCTTGCGGTGCCGGCGGCCGTGGCTTGTTGTTTTATTCAGGGCAGACGGCTCGAACATGCCGAGTTGCAGCGGCTGATCAACCTTATCTACCCGTTTATGCAGAAAGAGCTTTTCCTGAAGTGGTCACATGAGGAAATTGATGGCGTCACCACCACAGCTATTCAAGCACTGGTTGACGACGAGCTCCTTACGCGCGGCAAGAACAAGAAAATTCTGGAACGGCCACCCGCGGGCTCCGCGAAAGCCTACCAGTTAATGATGCTGGGTCAGTCCATGGTGCCGATGCTGCAACGTTTCTACCTGGTCATCGCCATGCTTGTCCAGCATGGCTCGGGCACTTTGTCTCGAAGTCAGCTTGAGAAAATGTGCCAGATGAGTGGAGAGAGGCTGTCGCTAATATACGGACTGCACTCGCCCGATTTTTTCAATAAATCACTTTTTCACGACTACATCGAGATGCTTCGGGCGCAGAACGTTTTGCGTCGAAATAAGGATGGACTGCTGGAGTTTGACGATGATATCTTCCGCATCGGTGCAGATGCACGGCTGGTGCTTGGCGAAGAAATTCGTCATAGCATCTTGTCCTTGACTGTCAGTGAGAATCACGTCGACACATGAAAGTAGTCTCGTTCTACCGATTTCTGGATATCGAATCGCCGCCGGCTTTTCGGGGTGAGCTGCTTGCGCAATGCGAACAGCAGGGCTTGCTGGGTACTGTTCTGGTTGCGCCGGAGGGCTTCAATGGTTCGATAAGCGGCGACGAGGCTGCCGTGCGGTCTGTTCTTGACTGGATAGAGACCAGGCTTGAGCTCGATGAACCAATTGAA
>CAYTNO010000290.1:0-3425 GCA_964439125.1 uncultured Woeseiaceae bacterium
CCGCCGATATCGAGGCCGATGGCCCTGATCGACCGAATGGCCATTTCACGATTGTCAGGATGGATGATATCGGTGACGTCCAACGCCGTACCACCCGTGGACAAGTTTGCCGTAGAGCGCAGGTAGACGACCTCACCCTCCTTCGGCACGGTGTCTTTGTCATAGCCACTTTTGCTCAGCAGCTGTTCCGCCTGGTGGTCAAACTCGAGGCGCGTCAGTACTTTTTCGTGGCCTACGCCACGTCGCGGATCCTCGTTGACGATGTCGACAAGTTCAGCAACGGTGCGTTTGCCGTCGCCCACAACATGACCAGGCTCACGTTTCGCCGCAGCAACCAGTTCGCCATTCACCACCAGCAAGCGATGGTCGAATCCCTCGATGTAGCTCTCAACAATAATCGTTCGGCCGTGTTCAGCCGCTTTCTTGAAGCCGAGCTCGACTTCTTCATCTGTCTTGAGGTTGATCGAAACGCCACGACCGTGGTTGCCATCCAGCGGCTTGAGCACCACCGGAAAGCCTATGCGTTTCGCAGCGCGCACTGCTTCACTGGCACGACGTACGATGCGTTGCTCGGGCACGGGCAAGCCGAGATCGCGCAAGATGCCGTTCGTTTCTTCCTTGTCTCCGGCGAGTTCCACGGCGATGTTGCCGGTACGTCCGGTAGTCGTGGCCTGAATGCGTTGCTGGTATTTGCCGTGGCCAAACTGCACCAGGCTGTAGCGGTTCAGCCGAATCCAGGGAATGTCCCTTTCTTCTGCGGCATTGACGAGCGACGCAGTACTCGGGCCCAACGCACGTGATTGAGCGAAGCGTATGAACCGGTCGCGCTCTTCCTCGAAATCCCATTCATCGTCTGGCCGGCCGTCTACAGTGATCTCCTCGGGCAACAGGCTGAGCAGCAACTTCAATGCCAGCGCGCTCGACCCCCGGCCGACCGATTCGTCTTTGTACTCGAACACCATGTTGTAGCGACCCGGATGGCCATCGACAGACCGGGTCCTGCCATACGTGACGGGCGAACCAGCGACGTTTTGCAGCTCAATGGCGACGTGCTCCATAACGTGACCTAGCCAGGTGCCCTCGTCGTCTCTGAGGCGACGCACAAAGCCGCCCGGTTCCTGGTAAGAGCAGCCGTGTTCGTGCAGGCCTGGCAGGGTCTCGAGCAATGGTTCGATGTATGCGTCACCGAGACGGCCGGTCGGCCAATTCTCGAGTTCGCCGAGCTCGAGGATGTGGCGGATGACCCGGAAGTGAGCGAATACGTTTGGGCCAACGTAAACGTTGGTGCTGACAATTCTCATCGTTGTAGTCCTGTCTGGCCTTATTCCGGCGAGGCGTGACGCGACTCGATTTCGAAACGCCCACCCGAAACCAGAATGTGTAGCTTGATGTCAATCAAGCTGACCGGCTCGCCACGGCGAGCCCTGTCCATGGAAGAATAACTCAGATTTCTCGGATCGATCACGGTGATACCACCGCTGCCCACAACCTCAAAGTCGTCACCAGGTCGAATGAACGCGGCCGTATCCTCGTCCAGGCCGATTCCAACCGCGAATGGGTTATAGGCCAGAGAGGTCAGCAGGCGACCCAGGCGATCGCGTTCGCGAAAATGCTGGTCGATAATGAATTTGTTCGTGAGGCCAAGGCCCGGCGCCATCGTAACCATGTCGGGGCTCGGTGTGCTGCCCTCACGACCACCGGCTATCATGTGCTCTGGCATGAAAGCCGCACCGGCCGACGTCCCGGCAACATTCATTCCTTCGGCGTGGCGGCGACGAATCATCTGGGCAACCGCCGTACCACCAAGCGTCGTCGAAAGCCGCAACTGGTTGCCACCAGTCAGGAAAACGCCGTCACACTTCTCGATATACTCGAGATCGGCGCCCGACTCGCAATCCTCGCGCGACTCGAAAGGCAGTACCTGGGCGTGGCTGATGCCAATTTTCCGGAACAGCTTCTCGTAGTTGCGCCCGGTGTCTTCGAGCTCTGACGCCGTCGGAATAATGCCAATACGCGCCTCCTTGCCACCGCATACGTCAACAAAACGATCGAGAATCTCGGGGTTATGAAATTTTTCTTCTGCACCACCGATCGGGATGATATATCCGCGGTCAGTATGGCTAGTATTGTTGGAGGGGCTCATGGGATGATTGCTCGGACTTGTAAGCTTAAAAAAACGGTCGATATTGTACCTGAGGAACGCGACGTGCTGCGGTAATTTAACCTCGGGCTACCTCGCGTAAAATCAGCCTACACCGGCAAATTGGCAGCCAAAATGACAGACGAATCACCACTCGGCAGACAGAGTACCTACCTTGAGCAATACTCGCCCGGGTTGCTGTACGCGATCGCACGTACGGGCAACCGTGAAGCCCTTGGACTCTCTGACGAGCTGCCGTTTCATGGCACCGATATCTGGAATGCCTGGGAGCTGACCTGGCTCGATAGCGACGGCCTGCCGCAGGTGGGGACGGCTGAGATTCGCGTTCCCGCAGGCTCGCCGAACATCATTGAGTCAAAGTCTCTGAAGCTCTACCTGAACTCCTTTGCGATGACCCGCTGCGCATCCACTGGCGACGTAGCTGAGATGATCGAGCAGGATCTGATCGAAGCTGCCGGCGCCGAAGTCGCCGTGCAGGTTCAACGGCCTTCGGAAACGGATGCCTCGACCGTTGCACAGCTGCCCGGCGAGTCCCTCGACGATCTGAAGACAGGTTGTAATACGTACGAAGTCGATGCTGGTCTGCTGGAGGCCAGCGCAGATGATGTCGTGACGGAATCCCTGCATTCGCATTTGTTGCGCAGCCTCTGCCCCGTCACAGGCCAGCCGGATACTGGCAGCATGCTAATCACCTACACCGGGCCGCGCATCGACCGTGCCGGGCTATTGCGATACATCGTGTCCTACCGGCAACACCAGGACTTTCACGAGACTTGTGTCGAGAGAATGTTTCTCGACATCATGGAGCGCTGCAAAGCGGAGAAGCTGACGGTATACGCACGCTACCAGCGCCGCGGTGGCATCGACATCAATCCGTTTCGTTCGAATTTCGAGGATGAGCCACCGAATCCGCGCCTCTGGCGGCAATAGCGCTGTTTCGAGACGAGATACGACGTTTGGATTTCACACTTTATTGGTTCATGTTTCCGGTTTCGATTTTCGTCGCAACGTGCGCGATGCTCAGTGGCATTGGCGGGGCAGCGTTCTTCACGCCAATATTCATCCTCGTATTCCCGCTTCTTGGTCCCGAATATGCACTCGAATCGACACTTGCAGCGGTTGGCGCTGCGTTGTTTACACAGACATTCGGTTTCCTGTCCGGGTTTATCGGCTATTACCGCCGCAAGCTGATTGACTACACACTTGCCTGGAGAATTCTTCGCATTGCGGTTCCCATGGCAGTTCTAGGGGCATTCGCGGCAAA
>CAYTNO010000291.1:0-3423 GCA_964439125.1 uncultured Woeseiaceae bacterium
AGCGACGACTACGCCACGACGATAGCCGCGATGAAAGAGAATATCTCGAAGGCATCGTAGGCAGGAGTGGCCGAAAAAAGGGGCCGCGAAAAAAGGGGCCGGATACAATTTACCGTAAATTGTATCCGGCCCCTTTTTCTGGGGCGTGGCCCCTGTTTTCCTATAGTTTGCGGTTGGGTCTCGCGCCGTAAACCACGATCGTCTTGCCGCTCGCCGTGACAAGTCCTTGTTCTTCGAGGACTTTCAACACTCGGCCTGCCATCTCGCGTGAGCAACCTACAAGGCGGCTCAATTCCTGACGACTGACCTTAATTTGCATGCCGTCCGGATGCGTCATTGCATCTGGCTCATTGCAAAGATCCATGATGGCGTGGGCGACACGACCGGTGACGTCGACAAATGCGAGGTCGCCAAGTTTACGGTTCGTGCGATCGAGGCGAGTCGCCAGCTGCGTAGCAAGTTCGAAAACCAATCCAGGGCTCTCACTGGCGATCTGGCGAAAACGCGGATACGTCATCTCGGCAATTTCGCACTCAGTGCGAGTCCTGACCCAGGCGCTGCGAGTCGGCTGCTCATAAAAGAGCCCCATCTCACCGAAGAACTGGCCTTTGTTCAGGTAGGCAAGAACCATCTCATTCCCGTCTTCGTCTTCGATCATGACCTCGACTGATCCATCGACGATGTAATAGAGCACGTCAGGCAAATCGCCCGCATGAATCATCACCGTTTTTGAAGGAACAGTCCGTACGCGGCAATAACTCAGGAATCGATTGATCGCCGGTACATCGCTCAGGGTCTTGGCAGTTGTTTGCATAGGTTGGTCCTCAACGCAGTTGCGGCCTTTCTTTTAATACAGTTCGCTCAGAAGGGCAAGCTAAGTCCGTGTTTCTATTGATTTCATACCCAATAGGCTGTTTTTGTCATCACCTTTGCGGTGATTCGCATCAGATGCTGTACGGGGCCGGGCAATTCTGCGGCACCAGCATCCTTAGCGTTTTCTCCGTGTTCCTGCTCTTCGTCTCGCATAGTTTCTACGATTGCGCGGCTCTTCACGTCTTCATCCGGCAGGGCGGCAAGGTGGCTGTCGAGATGCGCACAGACCTGGCGTTCCGTTTCGGCAATAAAACCGAGGCTCCACTTGTCGCCCAACACTCCGCTGACGGCACCGATGGCGAATGCGCCGGCATACCACAACGGGCTTAAGCGGCTTGGTGCCGCGTCAAGTTCTTGCAGGCGCTGCTCACACCAGGCGAGATGGTCGAACTCCTCGTCGGCTGCCCTTTGCATCTGATCTTCAATGGCCGGGTCTCGGGCAACGGTCGCATGCCCCTGGTATAAGCCCTGAGCCGCAACTTCGCCTGCGTGGTTGACCCGCATGAGGCCGGCCGCGTGGGATTTCTGTGTATTGCTCAGGTCGGCATCCGCTATATCGACCGCCGGGTTTTCGCGAGCGCCCAGCCCCGCTGGGGCAGCTACTGTGCGCAAGGCATTGTTGGCACCTGCCAGGAGCTTATCCAGTGGGGTCAGTTGTCTACTTTGCATATCCGGGATTATAGCAATGCGGCGCGCCGTAACGGTATACTCCGCGGCCACCAAATTACGGAGAAGGACAATGAGATTGCGAAGCGTTGCCATAATGGCGCTTTTGGTACTTGCGGCACCTTTTGCTGCGGCCCAGGAAGAAGAAAGCCCGTGGGCTGGAACAGCCAAGCTCGGCTATCTGGCGACATCGGGTAACACCGACAATTCGAACCTCAATGCGGGGTTCACTGTCAGCTACTCTGTCGATGACTGGAAGCACTCATTCGCAGCGGTTGCGATCAGTTCTGCGGACGGCAACACAACGACTGCGGAGGCCTATGAGGCCGGCTGGAAGAGCGAGCGAAACCTCTCCGAGAAGAGCTTTCTGTTCGGCCAGCTGGACTGGCGCAAAGACCGCTTTAGTGGTTTTGCGACGCAGTTTTCCCAGACAGTCGGTTACGGCCGGCGACTCATCGATTCGGACGTTCATAAACTAAACGGCGAGATTGGCTTCGGTGCGCGACAATCCGAGCTCGTAGACGGGACGGATGAGAACGAGGGGATCATTCGCGCCGGCCTGGATTACACGTGGCAACTGAGTGAGACAGCGGCATTTACCCAGGTTTTGACGATCGAATCGGGCCAGTCGAACACCTACACGGAGTCGGTAACGGCGATTTCCGCACAAGTTGTCGGAAACCTGGCTCTCGTGGGTTCATATACGATCAAAAACAACACGGATGTGCTGCCTTTAATCGACAAGACGGATACCTACACGGCTGTATCGTTGGAATATACATTCTGACAAAGCTAAGCAGTTGAAATGATTTGGAAAAGGGCACCTCACGGGAGGTGCCCTTTTTTTGCTGAAATAGCCCGGATTGTTTGCATTGGGGGCCTCCCTCAAGTAGAATTTCGCGCCTTTCGACCCTCCGGCACTTCTGGGTCCGAACAACACTATTCTCGATGGAAAGAAGATAATGAAGACGTTTTCTGCCAAATCAGCAGAGGTTCGCCGCGACTGGTTCGTGGTTGATGCGACAGGCCAGACCCTGGGTCGCTTGTCGACCGAGATTGCCCGTCGCCTGCGTGGCAAGCACAAGCCTATATACACACCACACGTGGATACGGGTGACTACATCGTCGTTGTGAACGCGGAAAAAATCCGTGTGACAGGCAACAAGATGAAGGACAAGATTTACTACCGGCACACTGGCTACATTGGCAACCTCAAGTCGATATCGCTCGAAAAGTTGCTCGATGAGCATCCAGAGCGCGCCTTGCAGAACGCAGTCAAAGGCATGATGCCGCGCGGATCTTTGGGCCGGCAAATGTACTCCAAGTTGAAAGTATTCAAAGGCCCTGAGCACGACCACACTGCGCAGCAGCCTATCCCACTAGAAGTGAACGTATAAATGAGTGATACAAACTTTTACGGAACAGGCCGCCGCAAGACATCTACGGCGCGCGTTTTCATGCAGCCCGGAAGTGGCTCAATCACGATTAATAACCGGCCGCTGGACACGTTCTTTGGTCGCAAGACCGCACAGATGATCGTCAGGCAGCCGCTCGAGTTGATGCAGCTGACGGACGCGTTTGACGTCAAGGTTACAGTCAAGGGCGGTGGCACGACAGGACAGGCCGGCGCGATTCGCCACGGTCTTACTCGTGCGCTGATGGAATATGACGAATCCTTGCGACCTGCATTGCGCAAAGCCGGCTTCGTAACGCGCGACGCACGTGAAGTCGAGCGTAAGAAGGTTGGTCTTCGCAAAGCACGCCGCGCCACGCAGTACTCCAAGCGCTAAGCAGGAACTGCGGCCCCGACATTTGGGGGATCGTCTAGCGGTAGGACTGCGGACTCTGACTCCGCCAACCAAGGTTCGAATCCTTGTCCCCCAG
>CAYTNO010000292.1:0-3412 GCA_964439125.1 uncultured Woeseiaceae bacterium
TTACTGACGATTGTCTTAATGAGCCTGGTTGGCGTCGCGTACGCCGAAAATGAAATTGACGCGAAAGTAGAAGCTGCTCTTGCCGACGATTCACGCCCGGCAGAAGACCGCATGCGGGATCGCAATCGTCGCCCGCTCGATACCCTGAATTTCTTCGGGCTGAAGGACAACATGCGTGTCCTGGAGCTGATGCCCGGGGGCGGATGGTACACACGCGTGCTGGCGCCCGTATTGGCAGACAACGGCAAACTCTATGTCGCGCTTGGAACGGGCAGAGTCAGCGGCAATATCCTCAGCTTGCCGGGATTCGAGCAGGTAGAGGTGCTGGATACATCGGCCAATCTTCGCCGGCCCGAAGGCAGTCGCCACTACGTTGTGGATGACTTCGAGTTTGGCGTTTCCAAGCTCGACATGGTGCTGACGTTTCGTAACCTGCACAATTTCGACGTGGACTCCCGCGCAAAAATGAACCGCCAGGTTTTCGCGGCACTGAAACCGGGCGGACTCTATGGCGTTATCGACCACACCGCTCGTCATATGGAGCCGGCCAACCACGAGAATCGTCGTCGCGTCGATCCCGTCATGATTATCAAGGAACTGCTGGATTTGGGATTTGAGTTCGAGGGCTACACCGACCTGCACTACCGCGCTGATGACGAACTCGTATACGAGGTCGGGCGACGTTCAGTGACCGGCAACACAGACCGGTTTACGCTGCTGTTTCGCAAACCCTGATAGCGCGCTTTTCCTTGTAAGGATTCTCTCTTGGCCGGTGCCAGTCTTTTAACCCTGCTCGACGATATCGCCACGCTGCTGGATGACGTGGCGTTGCTGACCAAGGTTGCAGCAAAGAAAACCGCCGGCGTCCTCGGCGACGATCTCGCGCTCAATGCTCAACAGGTGACTGGCGTTCGTGCCGAAAGGGAACTGCCAGTCGTATGGGCGGTATTCAAAGGCTCTGCCTTCAACAAGCTAATCATGGTGCCGATCGCGCTGGCACTAAGCGCCTTTATGCCCTGGATCATTACGCCGCTGCTTATGCTTGGCGGCGCATTCCTGTGCTACGAGGGTTTCGAAAAGGTAGCCCACCACCTGTTACATTCTGCCTCGGAAGACGAGGAAGAACACAAGCAGCGCCTGCAAGCGGTCGTCGACACGAAAGTAGACATGGTCGCCTTTGAGAAAAAACGCATTCGCGGTGCGATACGTACCGACGCGATATTGTCGGCGGAGATCATTGTTATCGTGCTCGGCACGGTGCAGGACGCAGACCTCGTTACCCGCATCCTCGTGCTGTCGGTCGTCGCCGCGTTGATCACGATAGGCGTATACGGCCTGGTCGCCGGCATCGTCAAACTCGACGACATCGGCATGCACCTCATCGACAAGCACGGCGACTCAAGGTGGACCCGCTTCCAGCGCTGGTTCGGAGCATGGATACTGCGCTTCGCGCCGAAGTTTATGAGGACGCTGTCAGTAGTCGGTACTGCGGCAATGTTCCTGGTCGGCGGTGGCATCCTGGTACACGGCATTCCGTCCGTGGCCGAAGCGCTGCACCATGTCGAAGAGCTTGCTCACGGCCTATCCATGGCTGGCAACCTCGCCGGCGTTCTCGCGACAGTCGTGTTTAACGGTCTTTTCGGTCTCCTCGCCGGCGGTTTGCTGGTGGGCTTGGGCAGCGGCATCAAACGGCTGCTTCCCGGAAAACCACCAGCATCCGGCACCTGATCGGGCACCAGCGACCGGCGTAGACACCTTCACTATCTGGTGTTTAGTGCGAACCGCGCCCTACAGATAAGGGGTATCGTCGTCGTCGAACTCGATCTCGGCGCCAGCGCTCTCGGGTAGTTTGGCCATTGCCTCTTTCAGCATCTCGACGTGCTCGGTCTCTTCGTCTCGAAGCTCGGTGAACAGTGCCCGAACCTCGGCATCGGTGATGCCGGGCAAGGCCATGTCGTAGAAGTCGTGCGCCTTCTTCTCAGCTTCGAGCCCGATCTCGAACGCCTGGACGGTGGACATGCCTCGGCGCGGCGCCCCCATGTCCGGGGCCTCGACGTCGAACAGGTCGTCCAGCGTCAGCCGCGTAGGGGTATCACCAAACATAGCCTTGCGCCGGACCTCCAGTTCACGACCGTGCTTGGCCTCGTTCTCGGCCATCGTGGCGAAGAAGGCTCCAGCATCGTAGCCGCCCGTGCGGCCAAGCTGGGAGGAGAACATTTGGTAGCGTTGCTGCGCCTCCATCTCGATCAGGTGCGCGAGGTCGAGGGCATCCATTAGGCTGAGTTTGGACAGGTCAAGACGGGTGGACATTGAATCGACTCCTGATTTGGTGTTGATGTTCCGCAGCGGCCCTGCGGCTTCTGCGGCACTGTTAGACTTAACTAATGATACTTACATTTATCGGCGCAATCATCGGTTTATTCGCAGGCGGCCCCGTCGGGCTCCTTGTCGGTGGTTTTGTTGGCTATCTCGCTGGCAAAGCACTGCAGCGAACTGTGATCGGCGGGCTACGCGTTGCGCAAACAGAGCTGATCGAATCCGTCTTTGCTGTAATGGGTGCTGTCTGCAAAGCGGATAGCGTTGTAACACGCGACGAGATCAAAACCGTTGAGCAGATCTTCGGCATGTTGCGCCTCAATGACGAACAGCGTCGTCTGGCCAAATCCGCATTCAGCGACGGAAAACAGCCGAATTTTGATCTTGATGCTGCAGTGGATCGATTTGCGGCAATCAGTCGCGGGCGTGCGCCGCTCGTTCAGCTCTTTCTGCAATTGCAGTGCATGGCAGTGGCCGCCGATGGACAAGTCCACCCGGCAGAACACGCCATGCTGGTGCGTGTTGCAGGCCGGCTGGGACTCACTGAGGGAGATGTTGCTCAACTGGAGTCGCTGTTGCGGGCGGCAACCGGTCGCGCTGCAGGAGGTCCGTCTGGCAGGCCTCCTCAAGATCGGCTCGCCGATGCCTATATCGCATTGGGCGTGACTCCGGACGCTGCTCCAGCGGATATCAAGCGTGCCTACCGCAGACTCATTAGCAAGAACCACCCGGACAAATTAGCGGCGCGCGGGCTTCCGGAAAGCATGCGTGCCGTTGCCGAAGAACGATCACGCGAGTTAAACGCAGCATATGACTTGATAAAGAGTTCGCGAGGGTTCGTTTGAGCGGATAATGTGCAGCGATACTGTGCATAAGAGCGAAGCGAAATTCGACGACTGCTTCTGGTCGTATGCGGCCCCAGGAACGCACACTATGGAGGATGCCAATTGCTTATCTTTGTCTCACAGATCATTGTTCTGGTAGTTGGGGTCACCGTAATCGTGCTCGCCGGGTGGGGGATGTTTGCGCCGGGCAAGCTCATGATGTTGGTAACGTCTGTGATAGACCAGCACTGGGGGATATACATCGCTGTAGC
>CAYTNO010000293.1:0-3404 GCA_964439125.1 uncultured Woeseiaceae bacterium
ACCTTGAGGGGATTTACGCGAAGACTATCGACGTGACAAAAATGCGCTCAGCGAAGAGCGCCCGACTCCAGCTGCTGGAGGTTGCCATAAAGCGCGAATTCAAAGAGTCAGGCAGGGAAGTGCCAGCCTGGGTCGGCGATGGGCTCAACAACGCCCGGCTCGCATCGATGGCTTTATATCAGGGGCGCTTGCCGGAGTTTCGCAAGCTTCTGGCCGAATGTAACGATGACATTCGCTGCTTCTACAGTGCAGCAAGTGCGTTAGTTTCTGGCGACTCGCTGAGGCTTGCCGCCGGCTTGAACGAGCAATAACTCATCGGATAGGCGGCGTGTTTCGCCAGTCATACGCCAATGAAAGATCGTATCGGCCGCCATGACACGCCGCACGTACTTGCGCGTCTCATTAAACGGTATGTTTTCGATCCAGATTCTGGCATCGATGGTGCCTGCGTCAGGCAACCAGGCATCAACTCGATGTGGCCCGGCATTGTAAGCAGCCGTGGCAAGCACGCGATTGCCGCCGTAGCGTGCCGCCATTTGGCCGAGATATGTCGTGCCAAGCCGAATATTGCTTTGCGGATTGGTCAGGGTGTCGAGACCGGCGTAGGGCAACCGGATTTCCTTCGCAACCTCGCGGCCGGTGTTCGGCATTAACTGCATAAGTCCGATCGCGCCAGCACTGGAGCGGACGTCGCGCATGAACAGGCTCTCGCTGCGCGCGACTCCATATGCCCACGTCGGTGGAATGCTTGCGTCCTGGGCGTATTGCCGGAATGAATCGTGGTAGGGCAGCGGGTAACGTAGCGAGAGGTCGTCATATTCGCCGCCGCTGGCTGCGGCTGAAATTGCCCGGGAGTGCCAGCCCCAACGACTGGCGAGAATTGCCGCCTGGACCTTTTGTTCGGCCGGCATGAAGCTGATGGCGATATCCCATTCTGATCGGCCGCGCCCATCCAGGCCGACGAGAAATAATTCCCGAGCGCGAATCAGGTCAGATCGTGTCGCCAGTTGAGCGATCATTTGCTCATCCGGTGTAATGTCATTGTTGCCGAACGCGTACGGCAGCCCAAGCTCATCGGCCGCAAGAAAACCGTAGTAGCTGCGTTCCTCCGCAAGGTTGGACAAAATCTCTGATGCCGCGCTCATCCTGCCGTCATGCTGCAGCGCGATGCCGCGCCAATAGCGCCATTCTTCGGAGCTTTGTTCAGCGTCAGTCATCGATGCGATGTCGGCAAGCAGATTGGGCCAGCTGCTGTCACGCAAACTGGTTCGTGCGCGCCAACGCAAGACCTCTTCATTTTGTGCGGCAACAGGCAGCTGATGAAGTTGCGCGTACGCACCGGGCAGATTGTCTCGCGCCGTCCACAACGCAATATGCCTCTCCGTAAGTAATTCCTGCTCCGCCGAGAAGCGTTGCCCCCGCGAGAGGTCGGTCCATAATTCGAGTGCGAGAAGTGGATCGTTATAGGTAATGCGTTCGATCGCGTAGACAAGTTGTTCGCGCGTTGTTGAATCGTTGACCCACTGCTTGTCGTTTCTTACGAAGGCAACCGGATCTCGTTGCGCTTTTATCCACCGACTCGCGATGTCGATGTGGTCCTGATCAATCGATTTTCCGAGCCATCGAGCCATCGAGAACTCGCGAGCTTCGACAGCGAGCCCGAAGCGCCGAATGTAGTCGGCGGGATCCAGAATGTTCTCATCCGCGAGGTGCTCGAACACCGGGTCACATTCATTGACCTGGCTCTTGCCGACTGTCCACAAATCTACGGCTCGATTAACGACCCGCTGTTGTTCGCCGGCATCGATTTCGGCGCGCAGCGCCAGGCAATCCAGCTGGGTTATTTCGAGGCCCTGGTAGAACTGCTTATAAATCTTGAGATAGGTGCCGAGATCGCCCGTTTTCGCCAGGTGCAATGCGTAGCGGTAGCGCAGATCGCGGGCGGGCTTGAGCGTGCCGTATTGATCCAGATAAGCCTCTACCTTCGCATGGCTGGCGGTTTTGATGGTCGCCCGCAGTCGCAACGCACGAAGATCTGGCCAGAGTACGTAGCCTTCCAGCGACTGGCGCTCAACGTCATCGAGCGCATCCACAGCACTCCAGTTACCGCGCTCAACAGATTCGTAGACTCTCAGGAATAGTTCGCGCTGCTCGTCTATTGGCGCGCTGTTGCCGATGTTTGGCAAGAATGCGAACAGTAACGCCGCGGTGACACCGCGGTGAAGACATTGAACCAGTGAACGAGAAAGCTGCATATAGATATTGAGTCTACATCAGCTTTGCGATCTAACGAATTTGTAGCATCAGAACCCGATCGCCACGTTGCACCGTCAGAAACAAAATACGATTGATGGCAGCGAGTTCGGTGAGTTGCTGCAGGTTATGTACAGCGCGCCGGTTGACCGCGGTGATGACGTCTCCTGCCCGCAGTCCGCGCTGGGCTGCCGGGCTGCCGTCTGTTACTTCAGTGACTTCAATGCCTCCGGAGCTGGTAGCGGTCGACGATGCGAACGTGGCACCCGTCAGTCCGGGGTGAATTTCAGTACCGCTGCTTTGGGCGATCTTCTGCTCGCCCAGCGTTGCCTTGACGTTTCTGGTCTTGCCGTCCCGTATATAGTGGATATCGATACTTTCGCCGGAACCCATGAGCCCGATGGCATTGCGCAGTTCCGAGGCATCCGAGATCTTCTTTTCGTTGACGGCAACGATAATATCGTCGACCCGGAGACCGGAGTCCTCGGCAGCGGAACCTGGTTCGATCATCGTAATGAGGGCACCGTTGTCGACCGAAGCATTGAGTGCTTCTGCGACCTCGGAATCGATGCCACTGATAGTGACGCCGAGCAGGCCCCTGCGCACTTCACCAAAATCGAGGATCTGGCGCATGATCGAACTGGCAATCTCGGTTGGCACGGCGAAGCCGATGCCAACGTTGCCGCCGGATCGGCTGATGATGGCTGAGTTGATGCCGACCAGCTCGCCGCGCATGTTGACCAACGCACCACCCGAGTTGCCGGGATTGATGGACGCGTCGGTCTGAATGAAATCCTCGTAGCCGTTGCGACTGATACCTGTCCGGCCAAGGGCGCTGACAATGCCGGAAGTAACCGTATGGCTAAGACCGAACGGATTGCCGATAGCGAGGACGAAATCGCCGACTCGAACAGCCTCGGAGTCACCAATGGGCATGTCCACCAGCCCGTCGGCCTCTACCTTTAGTAGAGCGATGTCGGTCGCGGCATCAGAGCCAATGACTTCTGCTTCCAGAATCTCACCGTCGAACAGCGAAATCTGAATCTTGTCCGCATTTTCGACGACGTGGTGGTTGGTCAGAATGAAGCCCCGTTCGGCATCGACAATGACACCTGAACCTGCGCTGGCGATCTCCCGCGATCCTCTCGGTG
>CAYTNO010000294.1:0-3404 GCA_964439125.1 uncultured Woeseiaceae bacterium
ATAGAGCAGGTCAGCAGCTTCGTTGATGACTTCGTCACGGTCGCCTGCGACAGCGGCAAGTGCCAGCTCGACACCTTCTTCGCCGACTTTTTGAGCGACGCGCTTTGGTCCTTGCGCGACCAGGTCGGAGGTATAGCTATTCTGCGACGGGTTCTCCAGTCGGTTCGCTATTATGGATTCGAGTTTTCGGAGAAATCCGAGATCTTCACTGCTCATTACCTGGTCCTCATAGCCTGACGTGTACATCGCTTTCGTCAAGAAAACGTTTGAGATCACCAATATCAATTTCGGCGCTGTGGAAAACGCTTGCTG
The DNA here is from genome assembly GCA_964439125.1 of uncultured Woeseiaceae bacterium. Classification (GTDB taxonomy): domain Bacteria; phylum Pseudomonadota; class Gammaproteobacteria; order Steroidobacterales; family Woeseiaceae; genus UBA1847. The sequence goes on from CAYTNO010000294.1 coordinate 313, forward strand.
CCAACGCGCCGCCGACATTTGCAGTTTGGAAAACGTCCAGAAAATGGCTCATTTTTCCGGCACCGCCAGACGCGATCAACGGCACATGACAATTGTCCCGAATCATATCCAGCTGTGTGCAGTCGTATCCCTTGCGTACTCCATCCTGGTTCATGCAGTTCAGCACTATCTCGCCCGCGCCACGTTCCTGCGCTTCGCGAACCCAGTCTACGGTCGAGCGATGTGCCGCTGAAGTCTTGTCAGGATCCCCGGTGTTTTGGTAGACGCGATAATCACCGTGGTGGTCACGACTGTCGACGCCCAGCACAACGCATTGAGATCCGAATCGCCTCGCGAGGTCGGTGATCAGTTCCGGATCAGCGAGTGCGGGTGAGTTAATTGATATCTTGTCAGCACCTTTGTTAAGCACTTGTTCGGCATCGCCGACGCTGCGGATACCTCCCGCAACGCAAAAAGGAATGTCGATAACGGCGGCAACGCGGTCAACCCAGGCTCTGTCGACGCTACGTCCATCAGGGCTGGCTGTGATGTCGTAAAATACGAGTTCGTCGGCGCCCTCGACGCAATAGCGTCGCGCCAGTTCAATGATGTCGCCCACGATTTTGTGATTGCGAAACTGTACGCCTTTGACGACTTGCCCATCACGCACGTCGAGGCAAGGAATTATCCGTCTTGCTGGAATGACCGCATCTCCAGACTGCTAATCTTTCCATCCAGTAGGGCACGCCCGGTTATCGCCGCCGGGATACCGAGTTTGCGAAGTTCCTCAAGATCCCCGATATGCCGAACCCCTCCAGATGCCTGTAATTGCAGATCCGGGAAGCGTGCGGCCATGCCTGAGTACAATTCGAAATTCGGGCCGGTCATTGCTCCATCACGGCTAACGTCTGTGCACAGAACGTGCCGGAGGCCGACGCTGCGAAAATCTCCTATGCACTCATACACCGACGTGTCGGTAGTGCGGGTCCATCCGTGCGTCGTTATCATCGGTACGCCGTCTTCCTCAATTTTGACGTCCAGCGCCAATACGATGCTGTCAGCACCGAAGGCGACCAGCCATGATTTGACGGCGTCGGGCTCTGTAATTGCAAGACTGCCAATAACGCAGCGGGAAACACCGGCAGTCAACCAGTCTTCGACGGTTTGCTTGTCACGTATACCGCCCCCAACTTGAATCACAAGGTTTGAATCGGCAGCTATTGTGGTAATGATCGAACGATTGTCCTGAGTACCGGAACGCGCTCCGTCAAGGTCGACAATATGCAGGTCAGTGCTGCCAAGCGCGGAAAATTGTCGTGCCACAGCTGCAGGGTCGTCACTGTATTCGGTCGTCCGGGCAAAATCGCCCTGAAAAAGCCGCACGCATTTGCCGCCCTGCAGATCGATCGCCGGAATAACCTTCATGACGGTAATCCAACGAAATTCTTGAGCAGCCTGGATCCGGCTGCCGATGATCGTTCAGGATGAAATTGAGCCGCTACGAAATTCGAGTGACTGACGACTGCAGAAAACGGTTCTGCATGATCAGCAGTGGCAACCGTGCAATCAGACACGGGCAGGGCATAGCTGTGCAAGAAATAAAAATAGGTTCCATCGTCCAACGAGTTTAGTACTTCGTGCGAGGCCGTTTCGACAATAGGACACCAACCCATATTCGGGACAGGGCAGGTCGGGTCTGCGGGCAGCTTTTTGACGGTGCCGGGAATGATGCCCAGACAATCGACATCTTCTTCTTCTGAAGCATCCGCCAGCAACTGCATCCCCAGGCATATGCCAAGCACCGGTTGAGTCAGTCGCCGAATGACATCAATCAGACCCTCTTCACGCAAACGGCTCATAGCGTCTCGTGCGGCGCCGACCCCTGGCAAAATGACGCGTGCTGCTGACGTGATGACAGCTGGATCAGTTGTGACGCTCGCCGAAACATCCAGGCGCTGAAACGCGTACAACAATGACGCTATGTTCGCGCCACCACTATCAACAATTGCGACGTTGCTACTAGCCATTTCAGCCCAGGGTTCCCTTCGTGGATGGCATTTCAGCGCCTTCTCGATGAATAGCCTGGCGCAAGACTCGTCCCACCGACTTGAAGCAGGCCTCAACCATGTGATGAGCGTTTTCGCCTTGCACTTCAATATGCAACGCTGCACCAAGTGCGTCCGCCAATGTGCGGAAAAAGTGTTCGACCATCTCAGTTGCCATTTCTCCAACACGCTCTCGCGGAAACTCAGCATTGAAGACAAAGCTACCTCGCCCGGAGAGATCGATAGATACCCTGGCCTCACTCTCGTCCATTGGCAATACAAAGCCGTAGCGTCCAATGCCGCGTTTGTTGCCCAGCGCATCTCGTAGTGCGCCACCGAGGCAAATCGCCGTGTCTTCGACGGTGTGGTGATCGTCGACATCAAGGTCGCCGTCGCAATTCAGCTTCAGACTAAAACCGCCATGCTTTGCGATCTGTTCGAGCATATGGTCATAAAAGCCGATGCCAGTACTGATCGATACCGGGTTTGCGACGTCCAGATTTACCGCTGCGCTGATATTAGTTTCGTTCGTATTGCGTTCGACCGTCGCTTGCCTTTCTCCGTGGCAAAGCAAATTGACGATCGCTGGCCAGGTTAGTCCGCCTTGCTCATCGGAGCCCAGCAGGAGTCCCGTGACACCGATTCTTTGCGCCAATTGCATGTCCGTCTCCCGATCACCTATTACGGCGGACTTCTGCAGATCAATATCGGTTTCAGCAAGGAACCGCGTCAGGAGCCCGGCGCGGGGTTTGCGACACTCACAGCCATCCTCGGGAAGGTGTGGGCAGATAAAAATTGCGTCGAAGCCTATTCCCTGCGAGGCAAATAGCGCCAGCATGTGATCCTGGCAAATTTGGTAGTCCGCTTCCGGGAACGAATCTGTTCCGAGACCGTCCTGATTGCTGACGATAACCAGGCGGTACCCATTTTGAGAAAGCTCGATCAGTGCCGGAATGACATCTTCGACGAGACGAACTTTGCTTGGTTCGTCCACCTGGAAATCGGCTGGCTCCTCGATAAGAGTACCGTCACGATCAATAAATAAAACACTATCGGCCATTTCAGTCT
>CAYTNO010000295.1:0-3401 GCA_964439125.1 uncultured Woeseiaceae bacterium
ACGTGAACACACGATGTGATACACGAGATCGCTTTCGTCATCCACGAGCATCTGTTTTGTCGCCGCAGTCCGGGTCGTGTAACCCGGCATGATGTCGTCGTGATGAAACTTCACAACCTGTCCCGTGCCGCCGAGATCAGCAGTGACCTTTCCGTCCCAGATCGCCAGCAGGATGTGGCAATGCGCGCACTGAAACACGCCGACCTGTGCATACTCCCGGCTTCTCTCCGGGCCGGGCGTGGAAATTTTCTCGACCGTGTTTCCTTTCGATAAGGGAAGCTCGAAGACCTCTGTCGCACGATCGCAGAGTGACTCGAACCGCGCGCGGGCACCGGGAGTCTCGAAGTCCTGCAGGTAAAGATGCTTGGGCATCGGCAGTGGCACGGTCAGTTCGAGTCCGAGATCGAGTGCGACCTCAGCAACAAGCTGGTCGGCTCCTTCCGCTAGTGGCGACATCACCCTCAGGCGACGATCCGGGTACTGCGCTGCAAGACTCTTCAACAGGTCCTGCACACGCTGCCGGATTTGGGGAACCTCTGCCGCAACGAGATCACGATGGCCGGTAACGGCAACTACCAGCGGGATGGAAAAGGAATGCTGCGCGTCGTTCATAGAGGCCGAAGACTACCGCAAAAAAAGGGCCCTTGCGGGCCCTTTGATCGTCATGTTCGCAGTACGAAGCGTTATTGAATGACCTTGTCGGTGTACATGAATATGCCGTTGCTAGTGCGCATCTCGGTTTCACCCTGGTAATTCTCGTCCGTGATTTCAGTGTAAGGGAGATACTGAAGAACCCAGTCGATAAGCCTGAGCCTTCGAAGCGCCCGATTGTAGGCTCCGCGATCGTGCCAATATATTGCAGAATTTATGAACCATCTAAGCGTCCGGTAACCGATTCTCTGCCCAAAATTGCTGTTCAGAGCAACTTTGGATTCGAGGATGACGTCCTTCAAGACGTGCAGCTTGTAGCGCGTCAGCAACGCAAACTGCGTGTGGTTTCCACCCGGATTTGTCGCGATATCGAAACCGGGCCCAAAGTCGATATGCAGGCCGACAAAATAAAGCGACAAGCTATTTCCCTTGCCACGTGAGCTGCCGCACTCAAAGGTGAACTCACCGACCGAGCCCGGGAAGCTATGCATCATACCGAGGTCGTTCTCCGGCATCTTCGTGAGGTCGGTCGTCTGCCAGGCCATGACGTCGCGATTCTGCGGGTCATCCGGATGCAGCAGCGGATCGCCTGCGTCGGGGAAATTGGGCCCCGTGCAGTCGTACAGGTTGTTCAGGAATACGTCGCTGGTCTGGTTTTCCACGAGAATTGTGCCGTCGGGAATGTTGATTCCGGTTGTCTCCGCGATGATTACCTGGAATTTTGGTGAGCCGCACAGGTACGCGGGAATAATGGCGTCGGGTAGGTTGTCGTCCGGATCTGTGAGCGGTCCGAATATCGTGCGTGTAGCTGTGCCGCATAAGCTGAGGTCATCGGTAAACTCGAACCTTCTTACGTCGATCTGAGCCACACCCGTCAGCTCCACTGAAGGAGGAAAGGTCAGTGTTGAAGCTTCTGACAGGGGACAACCGTCCCCGCCGAACGTGCATTCGGTTGCCGGAATCGGTACGTCGTACTCGATGACGTAGCCACCGATGTTGCCGAGCGCCTGCTCGTCGTTCCAGCCGAACTGTCCACCGAGGCCAACGCCGAGATACTGTTCGCTGCCCTGGTTGTTGGGTTCCTGGTCCAGCCAGTTTTCGTAAAGCAACGGCAACGGGAACTGGAACGTCGATATGGAGCCCTCACCATTGACCCACGTCCAGCCGCAGCCCTTATCAACGAGCGGATCGCAGACGTTGACTGTTGCCACCTGACGACCACCGACCCATGCTTCTTTCGGGCTAAGTCCCGATCTGAGCGATTCAATGAACTCATCTTCGCCAAATGACGTTATCGTCGCCAAGTGGCCTGGTGTTCCTTCAAAATCTGACGCGATCGCCGCTGCGTTGGCAGCGTCCCAGGCATCTTTTGCGGTGGCATAATTGCTTCCGGCATCGATAACAACCCGATAATGATGCCCCTGAAAGTCGCCCTCGGCGTGTATGGTTGTAGTAGCCATCGCTATTGGCGCCAACGACAGGGCCAGGAGCGATGCGACGAGCCTTTTGATTTTGATGGTCATTATCTTCCCCAAATCGATCACAGAAATTACAAGACATTCACTGGAGTACCACACGCGTAATGCGGAACTATTGATGCAACGTTAGTAGCGACCGATAATTCGCTTAAGCGCGGTTGCAAGACCGCGAAATGATTTTAGTTGTTAGTAAAGCGAACGCGGCGCTTATTATTGTATTACCGAGCATTGCACCAGTACCTCAGAACATACACGCGAATCGGCAGGGCGGCAATTCACACATTGATTTGGTAACACATTATGTAAATATGAATGCTGATTTCGGCAAATTGGTCGCCAATAGTGCGTTCGTTGTCCGACCCTTCTACTTGCCGGTCTGCATGGCAAGATACTTGGCCGCTTCTTCAGGTCGTCCCAAGTTCTTGTAAAGATCCACCAGCCACCGCCGTGTACTGGAGATGAAGAAGAGCTGTGCGGAGGTGTCCTCGCGCAGCACATCGTAACTCTCGGTCAGCAGCAGTTCGGCTTCGTCATAACGCTTGAGGCCGGCGAGCGCCGCGCCTTCCGCGCTCGCGGCACTGGCCGTGCGCCAGTGATCGGCAGTAAGGGATTGCTGGTAGATCGCCCTGGCCTCCATGGCGAGTGGCAGTGCTTCGTCGAATTGATCAGTCTCGATCAGCAGGATCGCGAGCGCCGTCTTGCTCTTGGCAACCTCGGCATGGTCCAAGCCAAATAATTTCACGCGCAGGTCGAGCGCATCCCGTAACAGCAGTTCGGCCGCCGCGTAGTCGCTCTTTTCCATTTCCCACATGGCAAGGTTGCTCATGCCGCGCGCCACCAGGGGATGTTCGTTTCCCACGGTGCGCCGGTACATCTCGAGCGACTCTTTCGACATTGCAATAGAGGCGTCCAGGTCGCCCTTCCCGTAGGATACGAACGCCAGATTGTTGAGCGCGTTGGCGACGTCCGGATGGTTCTCGCCGAGCAGCTTCCGCTGCATTTCGAGGGCTTCGAGATACAGGGCTTCGGCCTCGGCGTACTTGCGCTGGTCGTTCAGCACGTAGGCCACATTGCTCAGGCCCATGGCGATCTCCGGGTGCGCTTCACCGGAATACAGGATCTGCTTCATCGCCAGCGATTCGCGAAACAACTGCTCTGCCTCTTGATTATCCGAAGTAACAAACCCGAGGTTATTCACTGCCTCAGCAAGATCCGGGTGTGGGCCGCTATGCAAATCACGCTGCATCGCGACAGCCTCTCGCAATAGCGGTA
>CAYTNO010000296.1:0-3388 GCA_964439125.1 uncultured Woeseiaceae bacterium
CCTGCGCATCCCGGCGTCGGAAAAGTGATGAGCCAGGGGCCGGTCAATCTCGGCGGACCAGTGCGCACGCTGTCGGAAGGCCATTTTCCAGAAACCTATGCCGGGCTTTACCATCGCCCTGCGGACACGCGGGCGCTGTTTCAGGACAAAGGCTGGTCAAAAGTGGCCGCGTTCCAGACGCGCAACCCAATGCACCGCAGCCACGAGTATCTGACAAAGATCGCTATCGAAGTCTGCGACGGCGTGATGATCCACCAGGTGCTCGGCGCGCTTAAGCCAGGCGATATCCCGGCCGAGGTGCGGGTAAAGGCGATCGATGCGCTCGTGAACAACTATTTCGTGGACGGCACGGTTTTGCAGGCGGGTTATCCCATCGAGATGCGTTATGCCGGCCCGCGCGAGGCCCTGCTGCACGCGGTGTTCCGCCAGAATTTTGGCTGTTCACATCTCGTGGTCGGGCGCGACCATGCCGGCGTCGGCGATTACTACGGGCCGTTCGATGCACACCATATTTTCGACACGCTGCCAGAGGGCAGCATGAAGACCGAGCCTCTAAAGATCGACATCACCTTCTTCTGCTACAAGTGTGGCGGGATGGCGACGGGCAAGACCTGCCCGCATACAGCCGAAGATCGGCTCGCGATTTCAGGTACGGGGCTGCGTCAAATGCTCGCCAACCACGAGCCCGTCCCGGCCGAATTCAGCCGCGCCGAGGTGATCACCGTGCTGCAGGAATATTACGATGGGCCTGGTCGTCAGTAGTTATTCTAATTGACAGCACCAGCCCAGAGTTTTATAAATTAGAAAAAGCGAATATTCTTAAGTGGGTCGGAATTTCCAATTTGGGGTAATTTGATGTTCACGAGCAATCCGTTCGCCGAGCTTTCGGCATCCCTGTCACCCTCAGTCATGCAGACCTATATCGTCGTTATGATAATTCTGGTCGCAGCGGGCACGATATATGACGTTCTGCATAAGAAGAGCGCCAGGTATTTCCGCGAAAACATGCGCAAAGCAAAAGCCAGTTCGACAAAGAAAGTCGGTGGCGGCGAGGCGATTTCCATGGCGATCAAAACCGCCGTTGTAGACGTCGCCGCGTCCGGTGAGTTTTGCAACCCGCGGCGCAGAATCGCCCACCTCCTGACGATGTATGGCTTCCTGATTTTCGCAATCACCACGGCCATTATGGTGTTCCAGTACCCGACGCCCGCTACCGCAACGCCCGCCATCCTGCCGCAACTGTGGTGGCTCGGTGCGTTAATGGTTTGCCTCGGTGGTTACTGGTTCTGGTTCTTCATTCGCGTCGACGTCGCTGCCGAGGGCAATTCGCCGTTTCGCATCATGCGTGCTGACCTGTTCATTCTCTCGCTTCTGGCGAGCGCGACATTTGCGCTCATCTGGGCATACCTGCAGTCGAAAGGTCACCCATGGACGATGGCGGCTTTCGGATTGCACATCCTCGCCACCACTTTACTGTTTGGGTCGGTTCCCTGGTCCAAATTCGCGCACATGTTCTTCAAACCCGCAGCCGCTTTCGAGAAAAGGATGTCGGCGGCGAACGGTTCCAGGAGCAATCTTCCAGCTCCATCTGACCAACCTGAAACGTTTGGCAAAGTAGGCCATCAGCCCCGACATTATTAATCAGCTTTTTATTGGTCTTCGATACCAAAGGAACGGAAAACCATGCCGACATTTGTTTATATGACTCGTTGCGACGGTTGCGGACATTGCGTCGATATCTGTCCGTCCGACATCATGCACATCGATAAGACCTATCGACGTGCCTACAACATCGAACCCAATATGTGCTGGGAGTGCTACTCCTGCGTAAAGGCATGTCCGCAAAACGCGATCGACGTACGCGGTTATGCTGACTTCGCCCCTCTTGGCCACAGTGTTCGCGTGCTCCGCGAAGAGGAGAAGGCTGTCATCTCCTGGAAGCTCAAGTTCAGAGATGGCCGCGAGAAGAATTTCGAATCCCCGATCCGAACAACGCCATGGGGATCAATCAAGTCAGTGTCCGATTACGACGCGCCCAACCCAGAGGATATTAATTCCCAGGAGCTCGCGCACGAACCGGCTGGACTCAACATTGATGAGCTGCCTGCGTTAACTCCGGATCAGCTCAAGCAGGGAGTTGTCTAATGGGTCTGTTCTCGGGAAGGAAAACGGTATTCGTCGATGCAGATGTGCTCGTTATCGGCGGCGGTATGGCTGGTTGTGGAGCGACCTACGAATCCAGGCATTGGGGACGCGACAAGAAAGTTATCGTCGTGGAGAAAGCGAACATCGAACGCAGCGGCGCTGTTGCGCAAGGCCTGTACGCGATCAACTGCTACATGGGCATGCAGTGGGATGAGAACAAGCCCGAAGATCATGTCCGCTACGCACGCAATGACCTCATGGGTCTCGTGCGCGAAGACCTGGGCTACGATATCGCCCGGCATGTAGACGCTACTGTGCACATGTTCGAGGAGTGGGGCCTTCCGATCATGAAGGACCCGGAGACCGGCAGGTATCTCCGCGAAGGCAAGTGGCAGATCATGATTCACGGTGAGAGTTACAAGCCGATCGTTGCCGAAGCTGCCCGCAAGGCCGCCACCGAAGTTTACAACCGCATCATGGTCACGCATCTGCTGATGGACAAGACGAAGGCCAACCGGGTTGCCGGAGCCGTCGGTTTCAACGTCCGTACGGGTGATTTCTACGTCTTCCAGGCCAAGGCTGTCATCGTCGCTGCCGGTGGTGCGTCGCACATCTTCAAACCGCGTGCTGTTGGTGAAGGTATGGGACGAACCTGGTATGCGCCCTGGAGCAGTGCCTCGGCCTATGCGTTGCCGATTCTCGCCGGCGCCAAGATGACGCAGATGGAAAACCGCATCGTTCTTACGCGCTTCAAAGACGGCTATGGTCCGGTCGGTGCTTACTTCCTGCATCTCAAGACGTATACCGAAAACGCCTATGGGAATAACTACGAACCAACCTGGTACGAGCACACCAAGGACCTGGTCGGGGACTACGTTGATCATCTCCCGGTGCCGACCTGTCTGCGAAATCACGCATTCCTCGAAGAGGTCAAGGCTGGTCGCGGGCCGATCCGCATGGTCACCAAGGAGGCTTTCCAGGATCCGCACAAGGAGACGGTTGGCTGGGAGAACTTCCTGGGCATGACAATTGCCCAAGCGGTTGTCTGGGCATCGCAGAACATCGATCCCAAGGAAATCAATCCCGAACTGACAACATCCGAGCCTTACGTCATGGGTTCGCACGCTACCTGTTCTGGTGCCTGGGCGAGTGGTCCGGAGGACTACGCGCCTTCGGAATACCAGTGGGGCTACAACCGCATGATGACCGTCGATGGCCTCTTCGGCGCCGGCGACACCATCGG
>CAYTNO010000297.1:0-3361 GCA_964439125.1 uncultured Woeseiaceae bacterium
ATCGATCGCCGTCCTGTCCTTCGACAATAGAAGCGCGGACGCAGAGGATGCAGAATTTTTTTCGGCCGGAGTGCATGACGAGTTGCTGACGCTGTTGTCGAAGCTCGGCGACCTCAAGGTCATCTCACGCACGTCCGTCGAACGCCTGGACCAGAATCTCAGCATTCCCGAGATTGGCGCCTTGCTGGGCGTAGCGACAGTGCTTGAGGGACAGGTACAGCGCGCGGGTGATCGTTTGAGAATAAATGTACAGCTGATAAGAGCGACTGAAGAAGATCACCTGTGGGCCACCACGTACGATCGTGAGCTAACTGCATCAAATATATTTGATGTGCAAAGCGATATCGCGCGGACCATCGCAGATGAGTTGCACGTACAGCTATCGGCAAGAGACGATACATTGCTGAGCACTGTTCCGACCAAGAACACGGAGGCGCTGCAGCGCTATATGCTCGGCAGGCAGCTGATCGAGCGCGCCAAATTTGAGTCGTATGAGCAGGCAGCGCGCTATTTCTCCGAAGCGACTGAACTTGATCCGGACTATGCCGAAGCATGGACCGCGTTCGCATTCGCAAATAACCGGATGTATCAAACGGGCCTTATTGGTTTGCAGGAGTATGTCACCGCAGCCACACTAGCTGTCGAACGCGCATTGAGGATCGATAACGCACTTCCGGAGGCCCACGCAGAACTAGCCGCCTTGCGCTGGCAATCAGGCGACATCGATGCCGCCGAGGCGTCTTTCGAGACCGCACTCGAACTTGGGTCCGGTGATTCGCGCAGCCTGTATTCCTACGGAAACTATCTTCGGATGACAGGGCGGCCGCAGGAAGCCATTCCCATACTGAAGAGGGCGCTTGATGGTAACCCGCTGTCTGTGGCTACGCTCTTCGAACTCGGCAAAGCTGAAATGTATTCCGGGCAGCCCGAGCAATCCATCATTCATGCCGAAAAAATTCTGGAGATCGACCCGTCAAGCACGAACGGCTATGTAGCGAAGCTGCAGGCCTATGATTGGATGGGGAGGTTTGACTTGATGTGGCCGTGGTACATCAAATCCGTGGCGTCGGATCCTGAGGATTTTGAACTCTGGAGCCACCTCGGGCTGTACTCTTACTATTTAGGTGCATCTAAGTGGGTCGATCGGTACATGGATCGCGCGCTGAAACTGGGCCCACACGAACCGGCAGTACTCAGGTGCTACGTGAGTATCCTTAGGGGTCGAGGTCAATTTGATAAAGCAGTGGAGCTCGCAAGGAGTGCCCTGGAAGCGGGTCTGGAGGATCGCTGGCAATCGAACGAGGTATTCTTGAGGCTCGTTCGTGACGATGCGTTGCAGAGTGGCAAATTTGAAGACTCAAAGTTCTGGTATCTGGATCGTCATCCCGAGCTGTTTCTGGATGCACCGGAAATTACAGTGGGCAACGTCAACGCTGCAGCTGACCTGGCCCTTCTTCTAAAGCGCGCAGGAGAGGCGGCCGCCGCAGACACGATCATCAATGCCGGGCTTGATTGGATTCAGCGAACCCAGCCGGAGGGGGTTTATGGCTATTTGATTAATATTGCCGACGTTGAGTTGCTCGCGTTGGATGGGCAAGAGCAAGCTGCCTTGGATAGATTGCAGCAGGCTGTTGACAGTGGCTGGAGGTCTCACTGGCGATCGGCATTTATGAATGAGACCCTTACTTCACTTAGGGACGAGCCAAAATTCCAGCAGATTAGGGCACAGCTCGAGGACGACATGGTGACGCAACTCGAGGCGATTCGTGCATTACCGGATATGGGTGAATTCGATTTGCGTTTTGCCAAGAGCGACTAGCCGGGAACGTATCTCTGAGGCCACGCTGTGCTACCTAAGGCGAACGCGTGTCGGGACTGTAGGAACAGAGCAAATCCTGCCCCCGCTACCAAAAATCCGAAAGCCCGGCCAAGTGCCGGGCTTTTTTGTGCCCACCAATTGCTCATTCACAGCAGGAGCAGATCGGCCCTTCTCCCCGAATAAATTGCCTTGCGGTAAGATGCGTTCTGCAGCATCCGCAATAACAGGCTGGAAACGAGATTCATGAATCCAATTACTCGACTCCGGATCGTACCGGCTGTCCTCGCATTTATTCTCCTCGCTGCCTGCTCGCAGGAAGCAAATTTACGCACCGATCCAGAACTTGAGCGACTTGCCGCTCGAGCGCAGAACGTCACCATCATTCGCGATGATTTTGGGGTACCGCATATTTACGCGAAGACCGATGCTGATGCGGTGTTCGGTTTGCTTTACGCTCAAGCCGAAGACGATTTTAAGCGCATTGAACGCAACTATATTTGGGCGACCGGCCGACTAGCCGAGATTGAGGGCGAGTCGGCCATTTTCAGCGATCTGCGCGCTCGTCTCTTCATGACAGTCGATGAAGCAAAAGCGGCGTACGAAGCTGCACCGGACTGGTTAAAAGATTTGTGCAATGCCTATGCTGATGGTTTGAATTACTACCTCGCCACGAACGGCGAGGTAACGCCGATGCTGCTGACGCGTTTTGAGCCCTGGATGCCGATGTTTTTCTCGGAAGGGTCGATTGGTGGTGACATCGAGCAGATTCCACTGGAGGGCATTGAGGCATTCTACGGCTCTGGCCGTTCGCTCGGGTCACTCAGTACGCCAGAAGCGGCCTCACCCGATCCTGAAGAACCGAAGGGCTCCAACGGCTTTGCTATCGCCGGAGAGTTGACCGAGTCCGGTAATACCATGCTACTCATCAATCCCCACACTTCGTTCTACTTCCGTGGTGAGGTACACGTGGTCAGCGAAGAAGGGTTGAACGCATACGGTGCAGTAACCTGGGGGCAGTTTTTTGTGTATCAGGGCTTTAACGAAAATACCGGCTGGATGCACACATCGACACGACTCGATTTCATGGATGAGTTTATCGAGGATGTTGCACAGGAAAACGGAGAACTCAGCTACCGTTATGGCGATGAACAGCGGCTGGTCGAGGTTTCGGCGGTAACTCTCAAGTACAAAGACGGTGCATCAGTATCCGAGCGGACTTTCGAGGTGTATCACACACATCATGGCCCGGTAACTCATATGCTGGACGGCAAATGGGTAGCGACCAAGATAAACTGGGATCCGGTCAACGCATTGCAGCAATCGTATATTCGAACCAAACAAGCTGGCTACGATGGCTTTCGTGACATGATGGACATCCGAACCAACTCATCGAACAACACGGTGTACGCTGATTCGCAGGGCAATATCGCTTATTTTCACGGCAATTTTGTACCGCGCCGCGACACGCAGTTCGATTTTTCTCAGCCAGTCGACGGTAGTAATCCGGCCACAGACTGGCAGGGACTGCAAACCGTTGATGAG
>CAYTNO010000298.1:0-3358 GCA_964439125.1 uncultured Woeseiaceae bacterium
CGGGAAGATTTTCGCACCGAAGTTCTGGGCCTGATGAAAGCGCAGGTCGTCAAAAACACGGTTATCGTACCCACCGGAGCCAAGGGTGGGTTCTTTCCCAAGCGGCCGCCCGTCGGCGATCGTGACGCGATACTAAAATCCGCCATCGCCTGTTACAAGACCTTCGTCAGCGGCCTTCTTGACATCACAGACAATGTTATTGAGGGCCAGGTCGTCACGCCCGACAATGTTGTGCGACGGGACGGCGAAGACCCTTATCTTGTCGTTGCTGCCGACAAAGGAACGGCGACTTTCTCAGATATGGCTAACGGCATATCTGAGAGCTATAACTTCTGGCTTGACGATGCGTTCGCCTCTGGTGGCTCCGCAGGCTACGACCACAAGAAGATGGGCATCACCGCACGTGGTGCGTGGGAAGCAGTCTTGCGGCACTTCCGCGAATTTGGCGTGAACGTTCAGGAAGATCCGTTCACGGTTGTCGGCATCGGCGACATGAGCGGCGATGTATTCGGAAACGGCATGTTGTTGTCGAAACAGATCCGGCTCGTGGCTGCTTTCAACCACATGCACATATTTCTGGATCCCGATCCGGATATTGCAGCGAGCTTTCGCGAACGAAAACGATTGTTCAGAAAAGCCCGTTCGGGATGGACCGATTACGACACCAGCATCATCTCAAAGGGTGGCGGTATTCATTCGCGCAAGGACAAGACTATTCGCTTGAGCCCGGAGGTGCGAGCGCTTCTCAGCACCAGCGAAAAATCGATGCGACCCGATCAGCTGATTCGTACGATTTTAGGTATGCACGTTGATTTGCTTTGGAACGGCGGCATTGGCACTTACGTTAAGGCGAGTAGCGAAAGTCATGTCGACGTGGGCGATCGAAACAATGACAATCTGCGAATCGACGCCGACGAGTTGCATTGCAAGGTTGTCGGTGAAGGCGGCAACCTTGGTCTGACACAACGCGCACGAATCGAGTACAGCCTGAACGGCGGTCGAATCAACACGGACTTCATTGACAACTCTGGTGGTGTCGACAGCTCTGATCGCGAAGTCAACATCAAGATACTGCTGAGTGAAGTCGTCAAACATCGCAAGATGTCGCGCAAAAGGCGCAATGAACTGCTGGCGTCGATGACAAACGATGTTGCCAAACTCGTACTGCGAAATAATTACCTGCAAACGCAGGCAATTAGCATGATTGAAGTGCGGTCAGCCGAGCGACTGGATGACATAACACAGCTCATCAGTAGCCTGGAAAAGACCGGCCTGCTTGACCGCGAGCTTGAGTACCTTCCGGAAGAAGATGTCATTGAAGAACGACGCACGCGCAAGCAGGGTTTCACGCGACCTGAACTGGCCGTTGTGCTGAGCTACTCGAAGATCGATTTGTACAATGGGCTTATCGATTCAGACCAGACGCTGGAGGATTTCCTGGTTGTCGACCCGCTGCGCTATTTCCCCGCCATCTTGCGTCGCCGCTATGCCGAATTTCTTCCGGGCCACCGCCTGAGCCGGCAGATACTCGCAACGCTTATTGCCAATGACCTGGTCAACCGAATGGGCCCGTCATTCGTCAAGCGCATACAGGCTGATACCGGCGCTGATATTGTGACGGTGGCGCGCGCCTATACGATCGCCCGACAAATATGTAGAGCCGGGTCGTTGTTAAAGACCATCGAAGACCTGGACCACAAAATTCCGGCAACCGTGCAAATGACGATGATGTTCGAAATCAGTCGGACATTACGCCATGCAAGCTATTGGTTGATAGAACGTTTCGGCGAGAAGCTCGCAATCCAAGCAACGGTCGAGCGGCTAAAATCCGGCATGACATCAGTGTACGCGCGCTCTGGAAGCGTCATGTCTACTGCCGCCCGAATCCGCCACGAAAATGCCGTCGGGAAGCTCGAGAGCATGGGCGTATCAGAGAAGCTCGCTCAGCAGATGTCCACGTTGCTCCTTACGAGACCGGCACTGGACATGGCTGACCTCGCCGCTACTTATAAACCCGACGTCATCGAAATCGCGAAAATGTACGCCACCTTTAACGAGAAACTCGGCCTCTATTGGCTACATGTTGCTGCAGAAGATCTTGAAGTTGGTGATCGGTGGCATGCGATCGCTCGCGGCAAACTTCGCGATGAGTTTTTCCTCATGCGACGCGATCTGGCAATCCAGATATTGCGCATGCGCGGCAAGCGAGACCTGACATCAGCGGCCGATATTTGGCTGTCCGAGCGCAAAGAACGTGTCGAGCGATTCAAGGATATGCTCGAGGAAATGAAGCTACGGAACGAGGTCGATTTTGCTACTCTTTCCGTTGCCGGGCGCGAACTGCGCAATCTTATTGCAACCTGATTCAACTCAACAATATTCGGAGAAACAATGGCGGGCAAGCTCGTACTTTGTCGTCACGGCCAAAGTGACTGGAACCTCAAGAACCTTTTTACCGGCTGGCACGATGTCGATTTAACGGAACTAGGCATTCATGAGGCCATTAGTGCCGGTAAACTGTTTAACGAACTGGGCTATGACTTCGACATTGCCTACACGTCCGTACTCAAGCGGGCCATCCGTACGCTTTGGCTCATTCTCGACGAAATGGATCGCATGTGGATTCCCGTTGTCCGCGATTGGCGCCTGAATGAACGCCACTACGGTGCTCTACAGGGTCTCAACAAAGCGGAGACGGCAGCCAAGTACGGCGATGATCAGGTGCATATCTGGCGCCGCAGCTACGACATCCCGCCGCCTGCAATCGATCTGGATGACGAACGTCACCCGTCTCATGACGCTCGTTACGCGGGCATCGACGGCTTGCCAGGTACGGAATCTCTGGCTATTACTCTTGAGCGTGTATTGCCATGCTGGAATGACGTTATTGCAGCAGACTTGCGCGCCGGCAAGAACGTGTTGATCTCTGCGCATGGCAATAGCTTGCGAGCGCTCGTGAAAATGCTCGACGACGTTTCCGACGATGAGATCACGGGATTCAACATCCCAACCGGTATTCCCCTGGCCTACGAACTCGACGACAACCTCAAGCCCATTTCCCGGGAATTCCTGGGCGATCCCGAAGCAGTGGCGAAAGCAGCTGCGGCGGTCGCAGCACAAGGCAAAGCGCAGTAGTCCGAATTACTTTCTCACCTCAAGGCGCACGCAATCGCGTCCGGCACGCTTGGCCTCGTAGAGTGCCGAATCGGCGCGAGCAATTAGGCTATCGACCGTATCAAATGCGCGGATTTCTGCGACTCCAAGGCTCAGACTAACCCGTATCTGTTCGTCTCCGCTTTGTATGGCATCGCTTTTGATGTTCTGGCGTACGCGCTCCGCGATACGCCCCCCTGCCTTG
>CAYTNO010000299.1:0-3354 GCA_964439125.1 uncultured Woeseiaceae bacterium
CCATGGCCTTCGAATTCGGTTTGCGACGCTTCAAGTTGCATGTCTCCGGCAACAGCTTCCATGGCGCGTCGCGCACGTGATGCCGACAAGCCAATGTCATCACCGTAGACTGCTGCAGTGCGTCGCGACAGGCGTTCATTGCGCGTGTAGCCGACAAAGCGAAGTCGCGGGTTGGTCTTGTCGGCGACATCGGCAAGTGCACGCTCAAGCACGCCCGCATATCCGGCAGCGATAACGGGGCTGCCATCGGCAAAATCGATATTGGCGATACTGCCCCAGGGTGGATCGTAGACCTTAATGACCGTAACCGCGCCTGCCGACCCGGGGCACAGTTGCGGCTCATCGGGCAGCTCCTGCAACGGATCGTCGTACCAGAACTCGACTTCGACGCGACGATTTATGGCGCGTCCCTGCACAGTCGCGTTGGAGGCCAGCGGCCGATCGGATCCACGACCGTCACTTTCGATGACCGTCGTCGGCAACTTCAGGCCGTCCTGCACGGCTAACGCCGCGCGGCGGGCACGCGCTTTCGACAATCCAACGTGATCGCCATAAATGCGCTCGGTTCTGCCGCTCAGCGGCACGTCATCTGCGTAGCCCACAAACTTGATGACAACGTTCTGTTTTTCGGCGAGGTTGTTATGGGCCTGCTTCACCCTGGCAATGAAGTCTGCGTCCACGTTAATGCTTTCGGCACCATAGCGAAGCGGCGCCACCAGGTTCTGTACCCGCGCGCGACGATTGTGGCCGTCGACATAGCGGAGTTTACAAAGCGTTTCCATGCGGCAGATCTTGACGCGCTGGATCTCGTGCGGCACGAGGAATTCCTCGAGTGCCACCCGCTCTACAACCTCGTCGTACCAGACTTCGACCTCGACTCGCCGGTTCAGCGCTCGGCCTGCTTCGTTCAGGTTTGTTGCAACCGGGTCGGTGTCGCCGGCCCATTCGTAAGAGATCGCCTCGGCTGGCAGCGTCAACGACGTCTGGAAATGTTCCGCAACCTGACCGGCTCGCTCCCGCGACAGACCTGCGTTGTCACCGTAAATCTCGACCAGACGCGCCGACAGTGGCCGATTATCGGCGTGTCCGATCAGGTGCAGCCGTACATTCAGCCGATCACGCATGCGCTCCAGGATTGCACCGAGTGACTCGACCGTTTCTGCAGGAATCTGGGCAACGCCGGATTCGAAGTGAACCGGCGCGACCAGGCCCGCAAGTTTGACGGTTTCGAGATCGTCGACCAGTGCTTCGCGCGTTTCGATCTCATCGCCTTGCTCACCGTCATCGCGATCCGGGTCCGACACCCATTGCAGCAATGGCGCATCGTCCGACAGGTGACGCTCAACCGCTTCGCCGATCGGCAATTCCTCGACATCGGCAGCAACTGCCGACATCGACACTGCGGCTACCCATGGCAGCAGCCAATAGCGGATTCTGCGAACCGCGCTCATCGATCCGCTCCCTTTGTTGTCTCTGGCGGTCCGCCGAGGCGCCAGAAGATTTCTGGTTCGATCTCGAGTTCATAGCCGCCGTTACGTTCTTCCCAGGCCGTCCGGATTCGATCCTTCATTGCCTCCAGGCGCTGCTCAACGAGCGATTCGCTTTCGACATCGGCAACGTAGGACAGGCGCAGTACGGCCGGGCCCTTGCTCAGTTCCTCCATCAGCAGGCCGACACGCGGCACCCACTGGTTGCGCATCTCGATCGAGTCAGGCACGAACACCGCATCGGCGATGTCGAGACCAACGACACGATGAATCGAAGCGCCGAAGTTGAGACGTAACGCCTTACCGCGAGTGGCGCGCTGCACCTGCACCGGCCGTGTCGAAGCACGGAAGCCGCTCGGCAGTGTGCGGTCGTCCAGCTTCAGCACAAAATTGCTGCCGCGGCTTTCATGCGGCGTAATCGCGCAGGTGACGTGATAGCGGCCGTGCGCGTCCGTTGTCGCGGTCAGGCCCCTGACCGTTACGAGACGCACGCCAGCCAGTCCGGACTCGTCGTTGTCCTGTTGGCCATTACGGTTAGCGTCGTCAAAGACCTTACCGGTCACGTCAGTGCAATCGAAGGTCGGGTCCGGAACCACGCGCACGGTCGCTTCGGCCTCCTCGGACATGACGGTGCCCGTCACGGAATTCCTCGCCTGCGCGCGATTAACGAATTCGCCCTCGCTGACACCGGCACCAACGGCGAGCAACAACTTGATCGTATGTCGTCCATCCACCGCCAGTGTCAGATTCGACCAGACCAATTCACGACCAATGACCGTGGGCTCGGCTTCCAGGTCATCGAAACGTGCGGAGCCTTCGACGTAGCGGAAGCCGGCCGGGAAACGATCGACGACGGTCACATCGGTCAGGTCCGCACCAAACGAGTTACTGATACTGATCACGTACGGCACCATTTGGCCGCGGGTCACGTTCAGCATCGGTGTCGACTTGGTGATCATCACAGCGCCATCGAGACGCGGATCCAGCGGAATGTGGTTGTTGAATAACTGCGCCGATCCCGGTTGCTGACTGTCGTCTAGTCTCAGGAAAGTGTGGTAGTTCGTCGCCAGACTGCGTGCCGGTATCGACGCCGGCGGTGCAAACTCGGACACCTGTGCCTCACAGTATTGCGCGGTCGCAAGCACGGCATCGTTCGCCGAACCCGCGCATGCCGGCACATTGAATGGCAATGTTGTCGCATCGGACGTCGGCGGAATCAGCTCGGAAATTCCCGCGATATAGCTCAGGTCCGGCGGCACGACGACGATCGAATAGTTAATCGTGTCCGGGCAACTGGGATCGGAGAAATTCAGATCGAACTTGTAATAGCCATTGGAGACCGATACCTGGTCCTGCTGGTTCGGATCGTCGAAGCAGCTGCCCGACACTGGCAGTCCGGTGCGAACATCGACAAGACTGACCCTCGCGCCCGCCACAGGCGTGCGTGACACAGAATTGTAAATCACGCCGTTCGGGTCGACCGGCATGTTCAGGTCGAGGAGGTTGCTGCCTTCCTGTACATCGATCTCGTCAATGCGTTGCGGTCCGTCGGTGAAATCTGAATCGGTCTGACCCAGCAATGCCGTCCTGCTTCCGGCGCCTGGCGCACTAAACTCCAGCGAGTATGTTTCGCCGGGAATGTAATTCGGCGTTACGTTGGTGAAAACGTAATTGCCATCCACATCAGTCAACATCGAGCGAACCGGCTGATCGTCAAATAGCAGATGAACAGTCCACCCCTCGAGCGGGCGTTCAAAAGCTCCCGGCGTATCGCTGTGATCCGCGTCGTGCCAGACGTTGCCGCTCAGCATGCCGGCATTCGGCATGGCGCCGACGTCGATCGAGACACTGGCCTCGGCCCATTGCA
>CAYTNO010000300.1:0-3350 GCA_964439125.1 uncultured Woeseiaceae bacterium
GAAAGCGGCTATCGATGGCAGGACAGCAGCTGGGTAGGCAAGCATAACGTCGTTCCAGATCTCGATAAGCCTGTCAGCATTTACGAAGTTCACCTCGGCTCATGGCGGCGCAAGGCTGACGAGGGCAATCGTTACCTTACCTACCGGGAGCTCGCAGATGAGCTCGTCGACTATGTCGCGGATATGGGCTTCACACACATTGAGTTGCTGCCGATATCGGAGCATCCGTTCGATGGCTCCTGGGGTTACCAGCCCATTGGTATGTTCGCCCCGACGCAGCGTTTCGGTAATCCCGATGACTTTCGATACTTCATCGACCGTTGTCACAACGCCGGCATAGCCATAATCATCGACTGGGTGCCGGCGCACTTTCCGAAAGATGAACATGGCTTGCGACAATTTGACGGTACGGCGTTGTACGAGCATGAGGATCCGCGCAAAGGCGAACACGCGGACTGGGGCACGTTGATCTTCAACTTCGGACGTCGCGAAGTAGTCAACTACCTGATTGGCAGTGCGCTGTACTGGATCGATGAATTTCACATTGACGGCATTCGTGTCGACGCGGTCGCGTCGATGCTTTATCTGGACTACTCGCGCGAAGCGGACGAGTGGCTTCCGAACGAACTCGGCGGTAATGAAAATCTCGAAGCTGTCGAGTTCTTGCGTAAACTCAATGTCGAGGTACATGCTCATGGAGCGACTTCGTATGCCGAAGAATCTACTGCCTGGCCCGGCGTTTCGCGCCCGGTCGACATGGGCGGACTGGGATTCACCTACAAGTGGAACATGGGCTGGATGAACGACACATTGTCGTACATGAGCGAAGAGCCAATTCACCGCAAACACCATCATGACAAGATGACGTTCGGACTTGTCTATGCATTCAACGAGAATTTCATCTTGCCGTTGTCACATGATGAGGTTGTGCATGGCAAACACTCCCTGCTCGGGCGCATGCCCGGTGACGAGTGGCAGCGTTTCGCAAACCTTCGAGCCTACTACGCCAACATGTACGCCCACCCGGGCAAGAAACTGATGTTCATGGGTGGTGAAATCGCACAAGGCCAGGAGTGGAGTCACGACCGATCGCTGGACTGGCATCTGCTGCAGTACAAAAACCACAGCGGCGTGCAGAACCTGGTTAGAGATTTGAATCACGTATACACGCAAACACCCGCACTCCATGAAATCGACTTTGCCGGCGAAGGTTTTGAGTGGATAGACTGGGATGATCGCGACAACAGCGTGTTGTCGTGGATTCGCCGTGACAGGTCTGGCGGGTACGCTATTTGTATTTCCAACTTTACGCCTGTAACTCGTTACGATTACCGAATTGGCGTCGCAACGAAAGATCCACTTAAAGAGATCATAAACACTGACGCAGAGAAATACGGCGGCAGTGGTACTGGCAACGGCGTTATCACGCCCAGCGAGCAGCAACATTATGGCAAACCGTTTTCGGCATGCCTTACGATCCCACCGCTTGCCACACTCATACTATTACCTGAATAATAAGAATTCCTGACGGAGTACGATGAATGTCTGCACGATCTGACGAAACAGTGGATGTTGGTGAAATCGAGTTGCTACAAGCGCCCGACTTGCCGATGACGTCCGACGCCATTCTCAAAGACTTCACACATTACTTCGGACGTATGCTCGGCAGACGCACTGTGCGCACGAAGTCGCCATTTCTTTACCAGGCAGTTGTCTACGCGGCACGCGACCGAATCATGGAGCGCTGGGGCAGAACACGCAAAGCAATCGAACGCGATGACAATCGCCGCGTCAGTTACCTTTCGCTTGAGTTCCTCATGGGCCGCTTGCTGCGTAACGCGTTGTTGAATCTCGGCATTGAACATGAAACATCCGAAGCGCTGCAGCGTATCGGCCTCGACCTGGAAGACGTTTACGACCGCGAACATGACGCAGGTTTGGGCAACGGCGGGCTTGGACGCCTGGCTGCCTGCTTCCTCGACAGTTGCGCAACATTGGCGTTGCCTGTGCTTGGTTACGGCATCCGTTATCAATACGGCATGTTTCGCCAACGCATAGACAATGGTTATCAGCACGAGGAACCGGATTCCTGGTTACGTGAAGGATTTCCCTGGGAGATCGAGAGAGTCGAGTTTACGCAGACCGTAAAATTCGGTGGCCACACATCAATAATCAAAGATGCAGAGGGTGTGAAACACCATCAATGGACTGACACCCAGGACGTCCTGGCAATTCCGTACGACGTGCCTATTCCGGGATACAAGAATGGCATCGTCAACACATTGCGACTTTGGTCGGCAGAGGCAACCGATGAATTCGACCTGGACGAGTTCAATGCCGGCAGTTACACCGATGCGGTTGCGTCCAAGAACCTCGCCGAGAACATCACGATGGTCCTGTACCCGAATACAGCGACCGAAGCCGGCCACGAGTTGCGCCTGCGACAACAATACTTCCTCGCGTCTGCCAGCCTTCAAGATGCACTGCGCTATTTCACCTACCGTCACGGCAACGACGTGCGGCTGTTTGCGCAGCAGAATTGCATGCAGCTGAATGACACACATCCTGCGATTGCGATCCCCGAACTCATGCGCTTGCTTCTTGACAAGTTTGATCTGGATTGGGACGAGGCATGGGAAATCACAAGCAAGACCATGGCTTACACGAACCACACCCTGCTTCCCGAAGCGCTCGAGATGTGGCCTGTTTCAATGTTCCGCCGCCTGTTGCCACGCCTTCTCGATATCATTTATGAGATCAACGCGCGGTTCATCACCGAGATTGGCCGTCGCTGGCCCGGCGACAGCGAACGGATACAGCGCATGTCGCTAATCCAGGAAGGCCACGAACCGATGATTCGCATGTCCTACCTTGCGATTGCAGGGAGCTTCTCCGTCAACGGTGTGGCCGCATTGCATTCAAAGTTACTGAAAGAAGGTCTGTTCCACGACTTCGCCGAATTTTGGCCTGAGAAATTCAATAACAAGACGAACGGCGTCACTCAGAGACGCTGGTTGGCTGCATGCAACCCTGCCCTGGCCAAACTTATTTCGGACAAAATTGGGCCAGGCTGGATAACGGATTTGTCAGAACTCAGTAAGCTCAAAAAGTTTGCGGATGATGAAGCCTTCCATCAGGAGTGGCGCGCTATAAAACTCGCCAACAAGGTGCAGCTGGCGCAAAACATCGAGCAGAAAACCGGCCTCATCGTTCCAACCAACATGTTGTTCGACGTGCAGGTGAAGCGCATTCATGAGTACAAACGGCAATTGCTGAACCTGCTGCACGCGATTTATCTTTACGACCGTATCCGTCGTGGTGACGGTGATGACATTGTGCCGCGCGCCATA
>CAYTNO010000301.1:0-3341 GCA_964439125.1 uncultured Woeseiaceae bacterium
AACTCTCCAAGAATTCAATCTCTTAGAGAACTTCAGTCAGGTGAAATGCTAAGTTACCGAGTCGGCGGGAAGGAAGATAGCCGGCTCGGATAATCCGAGCCGGCAAAGCGGAGGTGGTCGTCTGACGGTCTTTCCTGTCGTCAGTCGGCCTGTCGGCGCAGGAACGCCGGAATATCGAGTAACTCTTCCTGTAGCCCGGCATCTTCCAGGCCATCGCCAACCGCGCGTTGTCTTTGCACGGTAGGCTTATCCAAACCGTGGTAGTTCGGTTCGCTGGCCGCAGCTGCAGCAGGGCGACGCACAATGCGCATCGGCGACTCAGCGTTGGTGGCACTGTGACCCAGTCCGGTTGCGACGACGGTCACACGAATCTTGTCAGTCATCTCGGGATCGATCACCGTACCGATAACCACTGTCGCGTCATCCGATGCAAATTCCTTGATCGTATTACCGACTTCCTGGAACTCACCGATCGACAGATCCATGCCCGCCGTGACATTCGCGAGAATTCCGTTGGCGCCGGCAAGATTGATATCCTCAAGTAGCGGACTCGAAATAGCAGCTTCGGCTGCCTCTCGTGCACGATCCTCACCTGAAGACTCTCCCGAGCCCATCATTGCCATGCCCATCTCAGCCATGACGGTTTTGACGTCAGCAAAGTCAACATTGATCAGGCCAGGACGCGTTATCAACTCGGCAATACCCTGCACTGCACCTTGCAATACCTGGTTGGCTGAGCGGAATGCATCCAGTAGTGTCGTTTCACCACCAAGGACGTTGAGCAGCTTCTCGTTCGGAATCGTAATTAACGAGTCAACGTGCTTACCCAACTCGGCGATGCCCTGGTCGGCAATACTCATACGTTTGCTGCCTTCCATCTGGAATGGCTTGGTGACAACCGCGACGGTCAGGATACCCAGCTCTTTGGCGACCTGTGCCACAACCGGCGTTGCGCCCGTGCCGGTACCACCGCCCATACCGGCTGTGATGAACAACATGTCGGCACCTTCGATGATTTCGTGTATCCGATCACGGTCTTCCATTGCTGCCTGTCGACCGATATCGGGATCGGCACCAGCGCCGAGACCTTTCGTAATATTGCAGCCAATTTGCAGCGCCGTCCTCACGCGGGCGCTGCTTAACGCCTGCGCATCGGTATTGGCGCAGATAAAATCGACGCCTTCGATGCCCGCATCGACCATGTGAGCGACGGCATTGCCACCGCCTCCACCGACGCCGATGACCTTTATGACAGCGCTCTGACTATGCGCATCCATTAATTCAAACATTGGTGTTTCCTCCGCTGTAGACCTCTTGATGGGGCAAGCCCCGTTTGTAATACCCCGGCGATTGCATGCCGGATTTCCTAAAACTGTCCGCCGAACCAGGCTTTCATACGTTTCCACACGTCGCCTGCGTTACCGCTGATTGCTGTTGCACGTGTCGTTCGACGCGTTAAATTTTCAAAGCCGTAGAGAAGCAAGCCGACGCCCGTGGCGTGGATCGGATTGCGCACGACGTCCATCAGCCCTTCGACATACTGTGGTGAGCCAACGCGCACAGGCATGTGGAACACCTCTTCTGCCAGCTCGACGGCGCCTTCCATTTTGGAGCTGCCGCCAGTGATGATGATTCCTGCTGCGATCAACTCTTCGAAGCCGCTGCGACGCAACTCATCGCGGATCAGCCCGAACAATTCCTCATAACGCGGCTCAACAATCTCTGCCAGAGTCTGGCGTGCAAGGCGGCGTGGTGGCCTTTCACCCACACTGGGTACTTCGATAGTCTCGTCCGGATTCGCCAATTGCGACAATGCGCAGGCGTACTTGATCTTGATTTCTTCGGCGTACTGCGTCGGCGTTCTCATCGACACGGCGATGTCGTTGGTGACCTGGTCACCAGCGATAGGAATAACTGCCGTATGCTGAATTGCACCGTGGAGGAAGACCGCGAGATCGGTCGTGCCACCGCCGATATCGACGATGCAGGATCCCAGCTCTTTCTCGTCATCCGTAAGCACCGAGTAGCTCGACGCTAGTTGTTCCAGAACGATGTCGTCGACTTCGAGCCCGCAACGTTGCACACACTTGACGATGTTCTGCGCGGCACTTTCGGCACCCGTCACCATATGGACCTTCGCCTCAAGTCGCACACCGGACATTCCAATCGGCTCGCGAATACCTTCCTGGCTATCGATCAGGAACTCCTGTGGCAGGATGTGCAGAATTTTCTGGTCCGCTGGAATCGCGACGGCCCGCGCGGCATCGATGACTCGATCGACATCACTGGCGCTTACTTCCTTGTCTCGAATCGCGACGATGCCATGTGAGTTCAAGCTGCGAACGTGGCTGCCGGCGATACCTGTGTAGACGGAATGAATGTCGCATCCGGCCATCAGCTCTGCTTCTTCAACCGCACGCTGAATCGAGTGCACGGTCGATTCGATATTCACGACCACGCCTTTTTTCAATCCGCGTGATGGGTGAGTACCAATTCCCACGACCTCGATGCCACCTTCGCCGTTTATTTCGCCGACGATTGCGACAACTTTGGACGTGCCGATATCGAGCCCGACAATCAAATTCTTGTCCGCGCGATTGGACATTCAGCGGGTTCCTCTTGAGGCGAGCATTTTGTCGACGCCCTCTTCCGGATCGGTAACCGGCGATCGCGAACCGTTGTTCCACCCAATCGTAAATCCGTTGCTGTACCGCATATCGACGTACTCGATTTCGGCCGCGCGGCCGGTAATGATGTCCGCGACGATGTCGAGAAACAGATCCGTACGCTCATCGATGTCACGTCGGCCGAGTCTCACATTGACGCCGTTGAGCAATGTCATTTGCCATGCACCACGCGGATCGAGATGTACGCTGCGCAGATCGAGACCAACCGGGATGAGGCGGTCGCGCACTTCGAGGTAGCGTGTGGCTACTTCCGCTGAGCGATTTTCAGGTCCGCTGAGCCGCGGTAGTTCAGCGGGGATGTGCCGAGCGCTGCTGACGAAGAGCTCGCCGCGAACATTGAGGAGACCACGTTCGCCCCAGATAGCCGCCGGCACCTGTTCGGTCACCGATATTCGGATTCGGCTCGGCCAGCGTCTGGCGACCATCGCCTGATCTATCCACGGCAGCTCAACGATACGTCGCTGAATGACAGCAAGGTCAGCGCTGACAAAACCATCCGTCATCTCATCGCTGATCGCTTCTTCTATCTGCAATGCCGTGACACGTTGAAACGGTCCGCTGATTTCGATAGATCGAATGGGGCGATCAAGCATGCTTGCACTCGCCAGATAGGTCGCGATAACCGCGCCAACCGCAACAAGTGGAGCAACGACA
>CAYTNO010000302.1:0-3338 GCA_964439125.1 uncultured Woeseiaceae bacterium
CCCTGCTTGCGCGCGCGACCCTCTCCACCTTCGCCGCGGCGATAATTATTTTTGTTGGACCCGTCAACTCTCTTCTAAATTATCTTAGGCTGCCCGGACTGTCCCGCCCGGCTTCCCCGCCTGTTGTTTGATTAATTTGCTCAGGCCCCCTGGTACCTGTCGCCAAGAATAACATATGGCCTGCAGATCGCCAGCCCAACAGCAACATAAGATGCCGGTGTCGAAAAAGAAGCTTTTCGCGGTCGCTGCAAACCGCTTTAGTAACACAAGCAACTGATTTTTCACGTGTTGACATAGTAGGCAGCTTGCAACATGATTCCCCGCTATGACTGCAACGTGCAAAAAACTATTGGATCAGGTCGCCATAAAAGGCCTCGCGCTGACTGCATCGACACTGCTTCTTCTTAGGAGGCAGGGCGGGTAGCGCGTATCCAGGCACAGGAAATCGCAAACCCCGCATCCCATATGGAGTGCGGGGTTTTTTTTGATTTGTTCGCTTAGAACGACTCCTTTCAATATTTGAAACAGGCAAAACGCCGAGGAAACAGAACCATGCAAATGTACTCGCAAGCAGACGTCGATACCTCCTGCCTTAGTGACAGGCAGGTCACTATATTGGGTTATGGCAGCCAGGGACGCGCCCATGCGCTTAATCTGAAGGACAGTGGATTCAATGTTGTTGTCGGTTTGCGACCTGATGGCGCAAGTTGGGCCGCGGCGGAGGCAGACGGATTGACCGTAAAAACGCCTAACGACGCTGTCAAAGGCGCAACCATCGTCGCCTTCCTGACACCGGATATGGTTCAGAAGAGCCTCTACCTCAGCGTTATTGATGATATCGATGCCGGCGCGGCACTGTTGTTTGCACATGGCTTTGCGGTTCATTTCAAGCAGGTTGAGCCTCGCGAAGACCTGGATACCGTGTTGATCGCGCCGAAAGGCCCGGGTGGGCTGGTTCGTCGTCAGTATGAGGAAGGCCACGGGGTACCCTGCCTTGTAGCCGTCCATCAGGACTCAAGCGGCAACGCCCTGCAACTTGCCCTCGCCTATGCGGCGGGAATTGGTGGTGCGCGCGCTGGCGTCATCGAAACAACCTTCGCAGAAGAAACCGAGACAGATCTCTTCGGTGAGCAGGCCGTGTTATGCGGCGGTGCGACCGAGTTGATCGTTGCCGGATTCGAGACACTTGTTGAGGCAGGCTACCAACCCGAGGTCGCCTATTACGAAGTCATGCATGAACTCAAACTTATTGTCGACCTGCTGCATGAAGGCGGCTTGCGGAAAATGCACAAGTTCATCAGTGACACGGCCGCATGGGGCGATCTCATCAGCGGTCCACGCGTCGTCAACCAAACCTCACGTGACGCGATGAAAGCGGTTCTTACCGATATTCAGGATGGGACCTTTGCGCGCAACTGGATTGCCGAGAGCGAAGCCGGAATGCCAGAGTTCAAGAGCAAGATGAGCGCCGATCTTGAGCATCCCATAGAAAAAGTAGGTGCAGACTTGCGCAGTCGTATGGACTGGTTGCAAGAATAGTACGCGGCAGACACCGAGTTGGCGACCCCGGAGGCAGCACAAATGACCGATAACGCTTCAGACAAACAGATCCGAATTTTCGACACAACGCTGCGTGATGGCGAGCAGGCTCCCGGCTGCAGCATGACACTTAGAGAGAAGCTCAGGGTCGCGAAAGCTCTAACGGAACTCAATGTCGACGTCATCGAGGCCGGTTTCCCAGCCGCATCACCAGGCGACTTCGAGTCCGTCAAAGCAATTGCTGATGAGAATCTCGGCCCGATCATTTGTGGGTTGGCTCGCTGTAACGTAGGCGATATCGAGAAAGTGCACGCAGCGGTCAAAGGAGCAGATCGACACCGGATCCACGTTTTTGTGGCCACCAGCAAGATCCATCGGGATCACAAATTGAAAATGGCCAAGGAAGAGATCATCAAGAGCGCCGTAGGCGCCATAACGATGGCTCGCGAGCTTTGCGATGATGTGGAGTTTTCGCCCGAAGATGCTTCTCGAACAGAGCTTTCCTACCTGGCAGAGGTCGTTACTGCTGCGATCGAGGCCGGTGCGACGACAGTCAATATTCCGGACACGGTCGGCTACACAGTGCCGGCGGAATTTGACAACTTGTTTCGCTACCTGATGTCTCACGTTCCGGGCATCGATGACATTACGTTGAGCGTGCATTGTCACAACGATCTGGGCATGGCCGTGGCAAACAGCCTTGCCGCCGTACAGGCGGGGGCGCGTCAGATTGAATGCACAATAAACGGTATTGGTGAACGCGCTGGCAATTGCAGCCTTGAAGAAGTCGTTATGGCAATAAAGACACGCGCTGAGTTTTTCGCGCTTGAAACCGGTATTGATACGACACGGCTATACCCGACATCACGATTGGTCTCCAGCATTACCGGCATGCACCCACCGCGCAACAAAGCGATTGTCGGCGAGAACGCATTTGCTCACGAGGCCGGAATTCACCAGCACGGCATGCTGCAGCACAGCTCGACCTACGAGATCATGCGACCGGAAGATGTCGGCCTGAGCAGTTCCAGCCTGGTACTCGGCAAACACAGCGGCCGGCATGCATTTCGGGATCGCGTGCAAGAGTTGGGTTTTGAGCTTGACGAATTTGAAACCAACCGGGCATTTAAGGACTTCAAGAAACTGGCCGACAAGAAGAAAGATCTCTATGACGGCGACATCGAAGCCATCATCATGAACGTCGACAACGCATCTGTCGGGCCATGGACGCTGCAGTCCCTCGAAGTGCAGACCAGCACCGACCAGCCTGCCAGGGCGACCGTCACGCTTATACATGAGAATGCCGAGGTAGCCTCAGCGTCGGCTGGAGGCGATGGACCAATTGCTGCTGCTTTTCAGGCGCTCGAGCAGGTCACCGGCATCGTTCTGACGCTCAAGAATTTCGAACTTCACAGCGCATCCCGAGGCGAGGATGCGCTGGGCGAAGTCACAGTAACGGTTGAGTACGATGGCAGCAGCTATCGAGGTAACGGCACCAGTGTCGATATCGTCGAAGCGGGAAGTCGTGCTTGTCTTGAGGTCATGAATCGCATTCTGCGGCGTAAGGATCGTGGCAGCGACACCAACTCGGCAGCAGGTGCGGAACGAGCGACAATATAGTGGTATCTGCACGGACACTGTTTGAAAAAGTGTGGAGCGATCATGTCGTCGTTGAAGAGACGGCAGATACGCCGGCCATCCTCTACATCGACCTGCACCTGATCCACGAGGTCACTACGCCACAGGCCTTTAGCGTCCTGAATGAAAAAGGCCTGCGCGTACGGCGGCCGGATCTGACC
>CAYTNO010000303.1:0-3333 GCA_964439125.1 uncultured Woeseiaceae bacterium
CGGAAAGGTCACTGCTGATCTCGGCGGCACGGGACAGGTTGTGAAGTTTCATCATGACGACATTATGCCGGGTTACACGACCCGGACTACAGCGACAAAGCAGATCCTCGTGGATGATGAAAGCGATCTCGTGTATCACATCGTGTGTTCACGTGATCGGCCGGACGGTGCGCCGGACGAGGGCCTGACCTCGCTCGATGCATTCTGGTTTACCAAGGATCGGCAGAACCCACGCAGCCAGGAAATACCCCGACAGCACCAGCTTATCTTCGAAAGAAGTGGCGAGTTCAGTCGCGACGCCGTACAACATGCGGAAGAAATTCAGGCCAACAAATACCCGCTTTACAGCGACGATCAACGCGAACAGCTTCCGCCCGGGGTGGACGATATCAATAGCCTGTTCTGTATCGCCGACTGGCTCGCCATTTGCTACCAGAAAAAGGTGTTGCTCACACTGCGCATGACGCACCTGCTCGCCTTTCTTATGGGTCTCATGTTCATCCTGTACAACGATCTGGATGCTTGGCCGTATTTCATGGCTGCGTTTCTTTTGTTCTTCGCCCTGTCCGCTGGCATCCAGCAAGCAGCCGGACTCCGGGGATGGCATCGCAAGTACCTCGATTACCGAACGCTGGCCGAAGGTCTCCGGGTACAGTTCTATTGGGCAGTGGCCGGCATCGGCAACGAGAACGAATCGAAATTCACCCACGACAATTTCTTACAGACTCAGGATCCGGAGCTTGGCTGGATTCGCAACATCATGCGTGTCGCTGGAACGGAATATGACGTGAACAGGACTACCGACCCGGCCGGACTGGAGTTCGTCATTCGCGAATGGATCGGCGACGAGAATAGCGGTCAGCTCGGATACTTTGCGAAAAAAACGAGTGAGCGGATTCGGCGCAACCGATTCACAGAGCGACTGGGTCATCTGAGCCTCCTGACCAGCGTGGCGGTGGTGGTGGTCTTCCTGACCGTCGGGTCCCGCTTACCGGGAACATGGTCGGGTCCGCTCATGGTGCTTATGGGGACAATGTTGCTCCTTTTCGCCATTCGTCAGGGGTACGCCTACGCGACCGCCGAAAAGGATCTCATCAAGCAGTACGAATTCATGTCTCGGTTGTTCGGGAATGCTCGTCGACGGCTGGATAGCGCGGACGAGGAGGAGGAACAGCGAATGATTCTGCGGGCACTAGGCGGCTCGGCACTTGACGAACATGCTGAATGGATCCTCATGCACCGCGACCGGACTATCGACAAAGGTGAAATCTGGCGTTTGGGGAGTTAAGCCGAGAGCGCTGCATTTGAGGTTTATGAGAGTGACCGACAATAACAAGCTCGCAAGATCGTACGTGACGCCCTGGACACTCAGGGTATATGACGCGCTTCCGGGCAATCCACTTTACATTGGCATCGGGTTCACGATGGGCCTGCTCCTGATCTTTTTTGTTGGTAGAGCTATTGCCGGAGATGGCAATAGCTCTACACCAGACGACCTTCGCATCGCGATCACACAGATTCTGATAACAACATACGTCGCCTCCGCCTATGCCTGTTCGCTTATGACTGCGCGCAAGACAACTGAAGATCTAGCGCCTGTCATTCGACACTCTCCGGGATGGCAGACGATAGTCGACCGAGCTGGCAAACACCCATGGTGGCTCTTGTTGCTGGTAGGCGCTGCGAGCTATCTGATTCTCGGAGTCTCTGTCACGAATGCCACCACACCTGAGCCAACTAATCCGTGGGAATGGCAGGCGTGGAGTTACGACGTCACTTGGCATCGGGTCACAACCATGTTTTTCGCGTGGTGGCTGGCGTGTCTTAGCTATGTAACGGTGGTGGAGTCCTTACGTTTGTCTCGTTTATCAGACAGCATCGAGTCTCTGGATCTTCTGGAACTACATCCGTACCAACCTTTGATCCGTCAAGGCCTAACCAACGCACTGCTTATAATTGGTGTGGTCTCCGTTATATCCCTCCTGGGGATCGAGTCCCGGTATTGGCCCACACTTGTGGGGGCTTGGATCATGTTCATCGTCTTGGCGTGGGCGGGACTGATGTTGCCGTTGCGCGGCATCCGCAAAAAGATAAAGACCGCCAAGGAAGAAGAACTCGATTGGTGCAGGCTGACCCTGAAGACAGCAAGAGATGAGTTAAAGACAGGTGCCGGTGGCCAAAAATCGATTGCCGAATTAACAGCCTACAGAACCATCATCGAGAACCTCAGAAACTGGCCTTTCGATAGCCCCACGCTGGTCCGCTTTTCTATGTACCTCTTGATTCCGGTGGGCTCGTGGTTGGGAGGCGCCTTTGTCGAACGCGGCGTTGATCTCTTCCTGTCATGAGGTTGTGGGTTCTTTACTTCGACCACGGAAGAAGACGTTCAGGACAGAATAGAACTGGCTCGTACTCTGTCAAAGTGGGCACCACGAATAATGTATCCGGCCCCTTTTTCACTTTTTCAGTCTTCGACTACCAGCAACTCCGGATGCTGGCGAGGAACCGCAACGCGAAACCAAATAAATGGAAGTAGAGGATTCGGGAACCAATATTTCCAGCCCAGGAATTTATCAATGTCGCCATTCTTGTCTTGGAAATCCAGCCAGACGTAAAGAAATTTATAAACGCAAAGACCGGGAACGTAGTTGACCTTAAATCCCTTTGTCTTAAGTGACGAAGGAGAAATATATAAATTTCCCTCGAAAGGCGTAATTGCCCAACCACGCCTCCCTTCCGCAAGCAGCTCGCCGGTCTTTCGATAAATTATCTTCACGTCCAATCACGCCCTGCGATCCGTCTGGAGTGGTGCCGTCTTTCCGCCAAATAGATCACGGCGAGCAACCCAAGCAGCAAGAAGGAAAGAAAACAAGCGGGTATCCCGGCAGACGATCGTGGACACACTTGCTGGCCAAAGAGCTCCAAACTCGAACCGATTAACGCCAGCAGAAAAAGCGGACCCCACCCGGCCAAGAACACAAGTGGTCGAAATCTCCACGCAAGCAGCGCCGAAGTTGCGATGAGACCGTAGCCGAGCAGCACTACATAGCAAGCCGGTACCGGGCCGAGAGCCGGGCAAGCCCTCTCGCCGGTCAGTTGTTGGTAGGCAATTGGTGCGATTCCACCCAGACCGATTGTGGCCAGGACGACTATTGCTGCGCGTGCCATTTTCGAAAAGCCGCGATTCAGGATATGCATCGCGACAAGCCTCGTAGAGAGCATTCTTTTGCTGGTACCGATCTGGCTTCCAGACTACGCGCCATCGTGCTGAAACTTCGCAATTTCGTTTCTCAGATTGCCGGCGATTTTTTCCTGCGTTCCGTCAAGGTAAGA
>CAYTNO010000304.1:0-3333 GCA_964439125.1 uncultured Woeseiaceae bacterium
CCGATTCGACTACCACCGGCATCATCCCGAGCGATTTCCGTCCAGCACGCTGGTTGCGGCATCGCCATCTGCAGACGATGTACACGTCGCTCCCCTGGGCGTGGCCACATCACCCAAACATGCGCCGCGAGAGCCTGGAGCTGCAGGACGGAGATGTCACAGCGGTTGATTGGGTTTCGGACACAGACCATCTGCCGAAATCGACGCCATTGCTGATCATTTTGCACGGACTGGAGAGTTCGGGAGAGTCGGCCTACGCCAGAATGCTCATGAATGAGGCGACAAAGGTTGGCTGGCGGTGTTGCGTGCTAAATTTCAGGGATTGTGGGGATTACAGAAATCGCCTGCCGCGCCGATATCACGCCGGGGAAACCAGCGATCTGAGGTATTTCCTTCAACAGCTGGTGGAAAACGGACAAGAAGGCCCGTTGCTGGCCGCCGGTTACTCTCTGGGTGGCAATGTTCTGCTCAAGTACCTTGGCGAAGCTGGCGCGGAATCACCGCTGAACGGTTCCGTTGCCGTCTGCGTTCCTCTCGAACTGGGCAAATGTTCCGACGCATTAAATACCGGTTTTTCAAAGCTTTATCAGCATTACTTACTAAAGAGCATGAAGGAGTCTGTGAGTCGAAAGTTTGACCGGCACACGGCCGCGTTCAACTGGGATCTCGCTATGAGCGCCACGACATTCGCCGAATTCGACGACGCTGTCACAGCCCCTCTGCACGGCTTCGATGGGATGAGTGATTACTACAGCAAGTGCAGCGCTTCACGCTTTCTGCACCAAATCGCAAAGCCGACTCTTATTATTAATGCGCTCGATGACCCGTTCATGACGCCGGACGTCATCCCTGATCGGGACAAGCTATCCGCACATGTAACGCTGGAGCTCTCCGAGGCAGGCGGGCACGTCGGATTTATCGAAGGTGGAACACCGTGGCGGCCAAAATTTTATCTGCCGCCACGGATAATCCAGTTCCTTTCGGGTTACTTGGCGTCCACGTCCTTCATGGACAACCGCACGCGACCCTGACGATCGACCTCAAGGACTTTGACCTTGACCTCATCGCCCTCGGCCAGCTTATCGCTGACTTTCTCGACGCGCTCGTTTGAGATCTGCGAGATGTGCACGAGGCCGTCTTTCCCAGGCAGGATGGTGACGAAAGCACCGAAGTCCATGAGCCTGGCAACCTTGCCGTCGTAAATACGGCCAACCTCAACATCAGCTGTGATCAACTCGATGCGGCGACAAGCTTCCTTGCCGGATGCACCGTCAACAGAAGCAACTCGAACCGTGCCATCCTGATCGATATCGATGGTAGCGCCCGTTTCCTCGGTCATTGCGCGAATCACTGACCCGCCCTTGCCGATGACGTCGCGAATCTTCTCGGGGTCGATTTTGAAAGTGATGATCGATGGTGCCCACTCGGACATTTCTTCACGAGGCGCACTAATGACCTTGGCCATCTCAGCGAGAATGTGCAAACGGGCTTCGCGTGCCTGAATCAGAGCAACATCCATGATTTCGCGCGTGATGCCCTGGATTTTAATGTCCATTTGCAGCGCGGTTATGCCGTCATCTGTTCCAGCAACCTTGAAGTCCATATCACCGAGGTGATCCTCGTCGCCGAGAATGTCAGTCAAGACCGCAAAATCGTCACCTTCTTTGACGAGACCCATTGCAACGCCGGCCACCGGTGCTTTCACTGGCACACCAGCGTCCATGAGTGCGAGGCTGGTGCCACAAACCGAGGCCATCGAACTGGAGCCATTTGACTCCGTGATTTCCGATACGACGCGAATGACGTAAGGAAAGTCGTCAAAACTCGGCATGACCGCCTGGATACCGCGGCGAGCCAACTTGCCATGTCCAATCTCACGACGCTTCGGCGAACCAACAAATCCGGTTTCACCGACACAGAACGGAGGGAAGTTGTAATGCAACATAAACGGGTCTTTACGCTCACCATCGATTGCATCGATGATCTGAGCGTCTCGTCCCGTGCCCAGCGTTGTCGCCACAATCGCCTGCGTTTCGCCGCGAGTAAAGACAGCTGAGCCATGAGCACGCGGTAGTACGCCGACTTCGACGTGAATTGGGCGGACCGTTTTCTGATCACGACCATCGATTCGAGGGTTACCGCCGATAACATGGCCGCGAACGACTGACTTTTCGAGCTTGTAGAGCGCGCCCTTAACTTCCTCGGCAGACCACTGTGCATCATCGCCACCAGCGAGTGCTTCAGCGACAGCTGACTTGAGCTCACGTACGGCAGCTTGCCGATCCATCTTGTCGGTAATCTGATAGGCGTCACCGAATCCTGCTTCGGCCTGAGCCGCAACGGCTGCAGCCAAATCGGTATCCTCGGCCGGCCCCTGCCAATCCCAGGACGGTTTGCTGGCCTCGGCCGCGAGCTCGCTAATCGCTACGATAGCGGCCTGCAACTGCTCGTGCCCGAACATGACAGCACCCAACATGACTTCTTCAGACAATCTGTCTGCCTCGGACTCAACCATCAGGACAGCATCTTTCGTGCCTGCGACGATGAGTTCCAGGTCTGAATCGACCAGAGCCGTTTTGGACGGGTTCAAGACGTAGTTACCATCGACGTAGCCGACCTTGGCAGCACCAATCGGGCCTGCGAATGGCATACCTGATATGGCCAGCGCTGCGGATGCACCGATAAGAGCCGGAATGTCCGAATCTACGTCAGGATTCAACGATATGACCGTGGCGATAACCTGGACCTCATTCTTGAATCCCTTTGGAAACAGTGGACGAATGGGTCGGTCAATCAGGCGGCAGACCAGCGTTTCTTTCTCGCTGGGGCGCCCTTCACGCTTAAAAAAGCCGCCTGGAATTTTGCCGGCGGCGTAGGTTTTTTCCTGGTAGTTAACGGTCAGGGGGAAAAAGTCCCTGCCCGGATCAGCGGCCTTGCGACCAACTGCGGTCACCAGAACAATGGTGTCAGCCATGTTAACCAATACTGCGCCATCAGCCTGACGGGCTATAGCACCGGTTTCGAGCGATACCTCATGCTCCCCAAACTGGAAAGTCTTCTTAATTGAATTCACTTTTTATCTCGATTTGAAATGATGACGGCAACAGCAAAAGACAGCGCACCCCTATTCGGGAACGACTTGTCGATTAGCTAATTGCCATATTGGCCGCTGTTTAGCGACGAAGTCCGAGCCGGGTTATCAGCTCGCGATACCGCCCCTGGTCATTTGCTTTCAGGTAATCAAGCAACTTGCGTCGCTTGTTAATCATCTTCAGCAAACCCTGACGGCTATGGTGATCTTTTTTGTGCTCGCCGAAATGGCCGGTAAGCTCA
>CAYTNO010000305.1:0-3328 GCA_964439125.1 uncultured Woeseiaceae bacterium
TCGCCAGCGATATCGAATTCTTCGAACAGTATCGGCACCAACTTGATGACATCGTTCGAAACAAGCCGCTTGATCCGGTATTCGACATGTTCTCAATTTACCGAACGCGGGTGAGAGAACGATTCCAATACGCTCTGACGCTGCTCGAAGAACAACCCGACCTGACGGTCGAAGAGGAGTACCAATTCGATCGCAGCGAGACTCCCTGGGCAAAAACATCTGCTGAACTCGACGAAATATGGCGTATGCGGGTCAAGAATGACGTCCTGAATCTGGCGCTGGCCGATAAGCCCTGGGAAGATTCTCGCGAAGTTCTCAAAAAGCGTTACGCGCGCTACCTGAAGCGAATGGATCAACTGAAGAGCGACGACGTGTTCGAAACGTTTATGAACGCATTCGCACACACGCTGGATCCACATTCGAGTTATTTATCGCCGAGAAACTCCGAGGAATATCGCATTATGATGAGCCTGTCGTATGTCGGCATCGGCGCGTCACTGCAGACCGAAGACGACTATGTGCACATCGTCAACATCATTCCCGGGGGGCCTGCTTCGATTGACGGTACGCTCGAACCCAACGACAAGATCATCGGAGTCGCGCAAGGCGCGGACGGAGAGATGGTCGATGTCATCGGCTGGCGACTTGACGACGTCGTCGACTTGATTCGCGGCAAAGCCGACACGGTTGTTCGATTACATATCATCCCGGCCGGTACGCTCCCCGGCAATAGCGAGAGGGTTCTGCAGCTTGATCGCGGCCAGGTGCGTCTTGAAGAGCAAGCCGCCAAGAGCGAGATTGTCACCATTCCCCGTGACGGCCGTGACTGGTCGATCGGCGTGATTGATGTGCCCAGCTTCTACCGTGACTACCGGGCACTGACTAACGGCGATAAAGACTACGCCAGCACAACCAAAGACGTAAAACGGCTCATCGGCGAGCTTGAGGCAAAGGGAATCGATGGGCTGATTATCGATTTGCGCAATAATGGCGGCGGTCATCTCACGGAGGCCACTGCACTTTCAGGACTTTTCATCGACAACGGGCCGGTGGTTCAGTTACGAAACGCTAACGCACGTATTAGCCGACTCGACGACCCGGATCCGGTTCCGCGCGTCGCCTATAACGGCCCATTGGCTGTTCTCGTCAACCGCTTCAGCGCGTCCGCATCGGAGATTTTCGCAGCGGCCGTTCAGGACTATGCGCGCGGCGTCATCATTGGACAGGAAACGTTTGGTAAGGGGACTGTGCAAAATCTGTACTCCCTGGACCAGTACTTGCAACCCGAAGACGACGAAAGCTTTGGCCAACTGACGCTTACGATAGGCAAATACTATCGAGTCACCGGTGAAAGCACACAACATCGAGGCGTCGAGCCCGACATCAGACTGCCCTCGGCAATTGACTCAGAATCGGTCGGCGAAAGTGTTCGGGACAGCGCCCTGCCCTGGGACACGATTGCAACGACCCGATTCCGGGCAGGACAACCGCTGGAAAATACCATTCAATCGTTGACCGCGAATTACACTGAGCGCTCGAAAGAGGATCCGAACTTCAACTATCTCACTCAGTTCATTGAGGATGACCGCGAAACACGGTCCCAAAAGTCTGTTTCTTTGAATATCGAGTCCCGCCGGGCTGAACGAGAATCACAGATGGAGCGAGCACTGGAACTCGAAAACGAACGGCGCGCGGCACTCTCGCTGGAACCAGTAGACAGTCTGGAAGATCTGGAGGAAGACGATCGACCGGACATTCAGCTTGACCAGGCGGCTGGGATTGTTACAGACTTGGCCTTACTTCGGGAGATTGAAGCCGTGCCGGAACGCACAGCGCAGACGATGCCCTGAACTGAACTTGCAAGTCGGCATGTTGGTGTTATACTCCACTACAACACCAAGCTGATGACCACATTGGAGAGCTCGTGACGTCAAACCAGACACACGCTGTTTCAAAATGCGCGGGGGTTGCCGCATTGCTAGTGGCAGGCGCCTGGTGTCTCCCTGCTCTCGCCTCCAACGGTATTACAGGCACATCCGACCAAGATTCCAATACTGTGCCAACAGCAGCCGTTGAGGCCGCCTCGCCGAACCTGATCGAGAAGACGAATGCACCGATACACCGAATTGGCGAGAGAGACGATACCAAGTCTGCATCGAAGCCAGTTGAAACAAGTGAATCTTTGCCTGCGTCGGTCTTCACCAAGTATGAAGAAATCAAACCCGAGGCCAGGAAGCCAGTTGAGGCTTCGGGATCTGAGGAAATCACCACCCGCTCAGCAGATGATTCGATTGTCAGTTTGCCGCTCTTTCGCAGAGAGATGTTCCGAACCGATATCTAGCGGCTAAGAATACCAGCGAGACCCCAGTAGTTTTCCCCAAGAAGATCTGCGCCTGACGTCTTGACGGCGCCTTTCTCGCTGATCGCGAACAGGATCGCAACGCTACTTGAAGCTGGCACAGCATCACCATCGTTGCGATACAGTGCCTTTTCGGCGATCAAATGGGCTCGTTGCCGCAGAACATCTGCAAAATCCGTTTCTTTCTCTAATGACTGCGCACGTTTGTGAACTCGCGCGATTAGCCTGTCGCAGTCCTTTTTGCCGCCATAGTTGATCGCACCAACGCTTTTCTCTCCAGATTCTTTGGCCATACCTGCGATACCGTCAGGTCCGAAGTGAAGGTATAGCTGCTGGGCGAAGGCGAGGATCATGCAGTTTATCAGTCGCTTTGTCGGTGTATCGAGGCCCTGAGTCTCCGGGGTTTGACGCTTCTGAACTTCGTCATAGCGCAGCAACAACTGCTCCTCTTCCAACTGAGTGCGATCAATAGTCTCAGCAAGCTTGTCGAGGGTTTTCATGACTGAACGACGGCGAAAAATTCTGATAAGTCCGCTCATCGAAACCAGACGCTGCCGCTCAAACTGCAGCTGATCTTCGAGCGTTTGCACTTGCATGCGCTTGTCACCAATCTGCGTTTCGATTGCAGCGGATTCTTCGGCTCGCCTTTCGTTCCAGTCAGCCAATTGCCGCTTATTCTGCTTTTGTTCGCGCTGTTGCTTGAGTTGTTCTGCGAATTTCTCAAGTTTCGATTTACAGCGCAGGTTTAGTGCCTGCAGCTGATAGTAGGTTACGACGTTGTAGACCCACTCCGGGTCAAGTAACAGTTGTTCCAGATGATCGATTTTTTGTTGGATGCGCGCAGTTGTACCTTCTTGACTCTTGATACAGTCCTTCAAGCGAAACTGTTCACTGCGCAGGGTCGCGAACTCCTTCTTGAGTTCGGCACGATTCCAGTAGAGGTTCAGGAGCTTGTCGCTGTCCTCCGCT
>CAYTNO010000306.1:0-3328 GCA_964439125.1 uncultured Woeseiaceae bacterium
GACGTAATCGCTGTAGCCACCCATATCGATTTCGTCGGTTTCCCAGCCAACTACAGCCTTATAGAAATCACGCACGGCTGGCACGTCTTCGACTGTCATATCGAGCCAGCCGATCTTGCCTATGTCATCGGAACCACTCATCTAAGCACCTCTTCTTTGAGTATCGAGACCAATTGCGTCATCGTCACTAACCGTGAAAGGTCGTTTTTCTTTGTACACTTAGCCCGACCGTATTGCTAGCATAGGCAAATCAAACCGCCAGACAGAGAGAGTACGGATGAAGCTTGTCACTGCCATTGTGAAGCCGTTTCGCCTTGACGATGTACGTAATGCACTGAGCGAGGTCGGAATCCAGGGGATGACTGTCAGCGAAGTCAAAGGATTCGGCCGTCAGCGTGGTCATACCGAGCTCTATCGCGGCGCCGAATATGTGGTCGATTTTCTGCCGAAAGCCAAAATCGAGGTAGCAGTCTCAGACGACATGGTCGACCGAACTGTCGAAGCGATAGTCGAAAGCGCAAGAACGGGCAAGGTCGGTGACGGCAAAATATTCGTCACCAATGTCGAGCAGGCGTGGCGCATCCGCACCGGAGAATCCGGCGACGGCGCACTTTAGGCGAAATGGTCGCATGCGACCCGCAGCCAAAAACACCCACTCCGACAGCCGCTATATCCAGACGCTGATGACTTCCTCACGCCAGCACTCGAGCTTTTCTGTATAAGGCATCGACGCATACGCCGGGCTCGTTGATGGTAATACTCGAATCTGCGGGGCTGTTGATTCTAATTGCGGAATAACCAGTTTGTGGAATATCTGCGCCGCTTTCTGGCCATTGAAACACAGCTGCGAAACGTTGCTGTGCGTTAGAAAAAAGCCATTGAAATTATTGACCTTTTCAGTACCTCGACGAATGTCCGCATCCATGCTGCCTGGTCTGACAGAACTCTCGAGAACATCCCAAAGCGCAATGCCATGCTCAAGCAATGCCTGGCAACGCTGATCGTAGGGGCCGTCAGCACCTGTGAGTTCACCCATGATTCTCCAAAATGCGTTTTGCGGATGGGCATAGTATTGCTGCGCATCGATTGAGCGTTTTCCGGGGAGGCTCCCCAGAATAAGCACGCGCGCGTCGCTTCTCGCCACGGGTGGGAAACCGCTGGAGGCATCTGTCGGCGTTTCTTGAAACTCTGCGCTGATTGGCCACTCCTTGTTGCGATCCTGGATGAGTATAAAGCCTGTTACTCAGGAGCAAACAATGAAGCTACTCGCATCCATCGTGATTATTCTCGCGCTGTGCCAAACGCCGGCGTATTCCTACAACGACTGCACCAAAGCAGCGTGTGCGGAAGTAAAAGCCAAAATCAGTAACATCGAGTCAAAGATGCGCTCGGGATATACGCGCGCACAAGGCGAACGTTACGAAGACAAACTACGTGTACTCAAGGCCAGGCGATCAAAATTATGCCGCTAGCGAGTGACTCAGTAGCCTCGCTGTGGATCTACAACATTGTTACGCGGGGAAGAAATCGATCGGTTTCGTCGTTGTAATCGCTTCGACGTCTTTGGCCTCAAAGCGGAACAACTTAATGCGCTGTACAAGCTTATTCTCAAGGTCCGGATCACCGAGTTCACTGGATATAACCTCGCACATCGTAACCTGGCCATTGGGCGCAATCGTCAGACGAAGTACTACTTTGCCTTCGAGTGATGGATCGTTGCGTAAGGCACGATTGTAAAGCGCAAATATAACACCCTTATTCTTATCAAATACGAGCTCAATCTCCTCTCGCGAACGCGATGCCTTGCCGCTCGTACCGGTGCGGCTTGCGCCACCGGCAGGCCCTATCCCGGCAACCGGGTTCTTGACCTGGGTCGTCGAGCGACCAGCAATTCCGGAACCGCCCGTATTGCGACTCATAGCGGCGGTGTTGATACCGGTAGATGCTGTACCGACCTTCGAGGTAATCATTGAGCGTTCGTTACGCACAGCTTCGCCGACAGACGCGGAAAGCTCACGGTCATCCGCAACCTTGTCGAGCAATTCCTGGTCCACAAGATCGGCAAGATCCGCTGCGAAAGGCATCAATGCTGCTTGTGCCTGTTCGCGTGCAACTTCGGTCAAATCAACCTCTGGCTCGGGTACGGGTTCCGGCTCCGGTTCCGGTTCCGGATCGGTCTCAACGACTTCCTCCGGTTCGGGTTCATCGGCCTCGGGTTCGGGCTCTTCCTCCTTTGGTGGCGGAGGTGGTGGCGGCAATGGTTCTTCTTCGAGCAATAGCTGCGCGATACGCGGTGGAATCTCATCCATCTCGTTGGGATCGCGTTCCGGTGTCGGT
This sequence comes from uncultured Woeseiaceae bacterium, assembly GCA_964439125.1. Classification (GTDB taxonomy): domain Bacteria; phylum Pseudomonadota; class Gammaproteobacteria; order Steroidobacterales; family Woeseiaceae; genus UBA1847. The sequence goes on from CAYTNO010000306.1 coordinate 2,338, forward strand.
AGAAACGGCCAAATCAACCCAAGCACCAGAACAACAAGGAACGTAATGCCCAGCAAGCGCTGGAACTTGCGATCCTGGTTCGAATCCGAAGACCAGGGTAGTTCATATTCTCTGTAGAACGGTAGATCCACGCGCTACTCCTAAGCTCTAACCTGTGTCCCTACTGCGTCGCCTGCAGACTATCGAGCTTATCCGAGCTCTTCTGCAGTACCGCAAGAGAAATTTGTCCGTAATCCGATTCCGTGCAAGTCGCCATGACTTTCTTCAGGAGCCGGTATGGAATGTCCTTGTCACCCATAATGGTGACTTCACGCCCGGCAACGTCGTCCTGTGCCGCGCGCCGCAATACTCTGTCGTTTTGCGATTTGAGCGCCTCACGTAATTCCGGGATATCGTTGCCGGTGGTTGCCATCACATTTGCAACTTTGACCACGGCTTCGCCCTGTACCAGGATATCTTCCTCGCCGATCATGATAACGACGGACTCTTTAGCCTTTTCTTCGGCTATCGATTCCGGGAGCTGTATATCTTTCGTGTTCGGCAGTGTTTCAACATCTGACGAATTGACAAGCAAGAAGAACACCAGGATCGTGAATATATCCATCAGCGAAACGAGATTGAGAGCACCAGCGCCTTTGTTGCGCTTGTGGTGTTTCTCCATGCGTTTTGCACGAGCCGACTTAACCATTGCTTACGCCCCTTCCTGCATGACTGGCGCATCACCAATCGAGATATCGGGAAACAAATCGTTATGAACGATTGATTCATCCTCAATCTCTTCTTCAACTCGCACTCGATCCATTACCTGCACGAGCGTGTCGTACGCGATATCGGATTCGAGCAATATTGAGGCATCGGTTTTGTCCGGATACTTGTCTTTGAGCTCGGACAACTTGCCGCTCAGAGCATCAAAGTCGTAGTCGCCTTCTTCATTGCTCGGGTAGATGCCCAGCAACCCCTGATTGCGATCGCCAACTTCAATCTTGCCTTT
>CAYTNO010000307.1:0-3311 GCA_964439125.1 uncultured Woeseiaceae bacterium
ACGAATGTGTTGCGTCGATCAGTTGAGATCACCCCCCGAAACCAGCCGCTGGGCTGATATGATAGCGAGAGGCTGCTACTGACCCAAAGCGGACTATAGATACATTTACGGTGGCTTGACAGAGGATTTCAGTAGAGGAATACCGCACCGGACTCTATAGCTGTACGATCGTACTGATTAGTTTGACAATATTCTCTTGCTGATCCGATGCTGATCGCATCGCTACCTTCCCTTGGCGACCCGCCCGCCAGCGTTTGGCCGTCAGAGCTAACCGCAATAATTGTGCCACCCAAGGGACACGACAACTCGGTCAGCTCCGGCCAGATTGCGTTAGAAAGTTCTGACCAGTTTTCGCCATCGAAGCCAAAAATATATGCGGGACGCCCATTTACGACTAGCTTGCTAGCGTCCTCGGTCAACTCAACATCCGAGCCAAACACCCGCCCCGATTCAGTGTCCGATGCTTTGATATATGCTTGTTGAAACCACTCAGATCCATCAAAGCGAAACAGATAAACGGCGCCCGAACTTCGAGCCGAGTTATCGGATTGATCTCCGTTGATTCCGGTCGCGCTGCTGCTCTCTAATCGTGCACCTACCGCCAGAGTGTCTCCATTAGGGCCCAGAGCGACGGCCTCTCCGAAGCTGTCACCCGATCCTGATATGCCGGTCCCAGGATTTGAAGCTTTGATGTAAGCCTGCTGAGACCACATCGTGCCGTCAAATCGAAACACGTAGACTGCGCCAGAATTGATGGCTGTGTTATCAGCCTGGTCTCCGTCAATTCCCGCCGCATTGCTATCCTCTTCCGGGGCTCCCACAACTAACGTATTGCCGTCTGCGCTCAACTCAACGCGAGAAAAACCGTCCCGAAAATCGGCATTGGAGGCTGTAACTCGTGCTTGCTCCGACCAGGAGATACCATCGAAGCGAAATATGTACGCCGCATCAGCAGACCATGCCCCAACCGCCAGCGTGTTGCCGTCTGCGCTCACGTCAACACCCGCTCCAAAATATCCACCACCATCAGAGGCTTTGACGTACGCCTGCTGATACCAGTTCGCACCGTCGAACCGAAACACATACGCGGCGCCGGATTCATTGTATGAATTGTCGGTCTGATTACCGTTGATTCCGGTGGCACTGCTATCTTCATTGGGGGCACCGACAACGAGCATATTTCCGTCTGCACTGAGCACAGCAGTTTTGCCAAAGTTATCCCCAAACTCAGGTTCGTTGTCACCTGGGCAACCCGTTACATGCTCGCAACCATTAGTGTTAGACGCTTTGATATAGGCTTGTTGAACCCAATTATTGCTGTCATAACGAAAAAGGTAGACAGCGCCCGAAGTAAATGCCGAGTTATCGTTTTGATTGCCGTCGATACCGGTTGCGCTGCTGTCCTCATAGTGCGCGCCGACTGCCATGGTTGTACCGTCTGCGTCAATTGCGACCGAAACTCCAAATCGGTCTCCCAACAAATAGAGACCACGCCCAAACTCCAAATCGCCGCCCGAGTTCGAGGCCTTGAAGTACCCAATTGTGTCCAACATTATGTTTGTTGCGCTTACTTCGGTAGAACCAGTGCACCCGGAACTGTTACATGCCTGCACCATGTACAGCGCATTCGCCCAGTCATACAGGTGAACGGCAATGGTCTTCGTAATTGACAGCGTTCCAGCAGGAATATCTGCACCTGTCTGCGTAAACCCCGAGTGGCCGTCCGGGTTATTAAATAACCTGTAATGGGTCGCGCCGGATACATCGGCCCAACTGAAGACTAATTGCTTGATGTCAGCCTGAATATTGACGACTGGCGCTACAGGTGGTGTTGGGGGAGGAGGAGGCAGCGGTGGAGCGCCCGAATTGCTACGGCCGCAGCCAGCAAGAGTCATTCCGAAAACAAGAATTACCGATATGAGGAGCTTCGACATGAACGTCTTCCCCTTCTTTGGTCTTGACTACTTATACGCCGAGCTTGAATGAATAGAATATCGGCTTATACGCACTCATTGAGATTCTCGGCAATTCGAGAACAAGATCAGGACTCTTCCAACTCGTTGATTGCTAATCCAAAAACCGGTCTGTTGAGCGGGGCTTTTCCCCAAAAAGGAGCCATTCACGTGATAGGCTACTGAGAGGCTGCTACTGACCCAAAGCGGCCGCTTACATCTCCCGGCCCGGAAACGAGGGGTTCAATGAGAAATTCGGATATGGGCGAAGTATGAACGCCTATCATAGAATCAAAAACCGGAAATGAAGCGAGTGAACGCGCCTGTCAAAGCGCCAATTTCGAAACGTGTGACGTCAACCCGCAAGCAACTCGAGCAACTGGAGTTATTGCGTGAGGCGTTCGGTGTCCGGGTAGTCAGTGAGAAGCTGAAGCTGTTGGCGAACCTTGAACATGGCTCCCTGTCACGGTCCTCCGAGATTGAGCGTCTGCATGAGATGTTGTGTTTTATGCGGGCCTGGCCGGACAGCGCGAAACTTCTGGCGACTGTCAGTCGGATGCTAGGAAACTTTGATGCTCGAGAGGACCTGCGCAGGTTCGCCGGCAAGCTTGCCGACACCGGCATCGCTGGGACAGTCATCCGGTTTCGATTCTATTTTGTTACCGCACGATGGCTGGCTAAACATTGGGCCGACGCTTTGCGCATCGATTGGGAACAATTCGACGCGCAAGATCAACTGGCAAGCCAGCTGCGATGCCTCACGCTATTCGGCGAAAGAGCGGCACTGGAACAGTTCGACTACGACGTGCACGAATGGATCGACCAGATGCGTGGCGACGGAGAAACCGATGCCGTGTTCCTGATCAATCGCTATTCGGCATTACATGCAAGCGAAAGTTTGCGCGAGAGTCTGTTCGATGCCCTCGATCCGGCTTTTCACTTGTCGCCATCTATGACCACGCCGTCGCGGACCCGCGAGTATGAGCGGCCTAAGACAATTCAGTATCAAGAACGAAAAATCAGCCACAGCGGCGTCGATCTGCGACAGGCCGCAAACATGCGCCTTCGTTTCGAAGCCGTTCATGTCAATCAGGCGAAACGTCTTGTGGATCTCGCCAAGAGCGCAATGGTCTCGCGGCTGCGTGACCTTGACGCAATCGCCTACGCCAATACGGATGACGTGGTGCGGGTGCAATGTAAACACGGCATACAGATCGTGCTTTTCGGCATGCTGCCCGAGAGACGCTATCTGCTGGAAAGCGAATACAGCTATTTGATGCTCAGAAACGGTGCGGTAGTCGGCTATGGAACAGGTACAGGATTATTTGGTTCCTGCCAGATCGCTTTTAACCTTTTTCC
>CAYTNO010000308.1:0-3310 GCA_964439125.1 uncultured Woeseiaceae bacterium
CGTCACATCATCGTTGATACCGACCGTGAAATGGCGCTTCGGCTGTGGCTTGGTGAGTTCATCGTATACGGCCATTACCATCGCAGGAGTAAACTCTTTCGACGACAGGCCATACCGTCCGCCGATAACGTGCGGCATCGTGCTTATCTCGCCGTCGCTGACAGCCTCGGCAAGTGCTGTTATGACATCCTGATAGAGCGGCTCTCCGCCTGCGCCAATCTCTTTGGTTCGATCAAGCACTGCAATCGACTTTACGGTATTTGGAATGGCTTGCAGGAGGTGCTCCGCCGAGAACGGCCGATACAGGCGGACATTAACCATGCCAAGGCCTTTGGCGGGTAAGGTATCCAGAGTCTGCATCACGGTGTCTGCACCGGAGCCCATCAGGACAATGATTCGCTCGGCTTTCGGATCGCCGTGATAATCAAACAGGTGATACTGCCGTCCTGTGAGTGACGCAAACTTGTCCATCGTCTCCTGCACAGTATTTGGCGTCGCGGCGTAGTAGCTATTGACGCTCTCACGACCCTGAAAATAGACGTCCGGATTCTGTGCAGTGCCGCGGATAAACGGATTGTCGGGGTTCAGAGCCCGTCTGCGGTGCTCGTAGATAAGTTTGTCATCGACCATCGCCCGTATGTGTTCGATAGACAATTCGTCGATCTTGTTCACTTCATGCGACGTGCGAAAGCCGTCAAAAAAATGAATGAACGGTACTCGCGCCCTTAGCGTCGCAACATGGCTGACCAATGCCAGGTCCTGTGCCGCCTGCACCGACGATGCAGATATCAGCCCGAATCCAGTAGTTCGCGCCGCCATCACATCCTGGTGGTCGCCGAAAATCGACAACGCCTGCGCCGCCAGCGAACGGGATGCGACATGAAATACCGCAGACGTCAGTTCGCCGGCGATTTTGTACATATTCGGCAACATCAACATGAGGCCTTGCGAGGCCGTAAATGTCGTCGTCAAAGCACCCGTTTGCAGTGCGCCATGCGCCGTTCCTGCCGCACCTCCTTCGCTCTGCATTTCGATAATGTCAGGCACATGGCCCCAGATGTTCTTCTTGCCCTCCGCCGCCCAAACGTCGGCAGACTCTGCCATCGGAGACGAGGGTGTAATCGGGTAGATCGAACAAATTTCGCTAACCGAGTATGCAACTCGTGCGACCGCCTCGTTCGCATCAAGCGTACGTTTGTTCGTCACGCCTTTTGCACCGTATCGAGCCCCGGTTCGTCGATCATTTCAATGGCGTGACATGGACATTGCTCAAAGCAAACCGCGCAACCTGTGCACAGATCGAAGTCATAGCGATAGCGCTTGCCGGGTCCGAGCTTGATGATCGCACCCTCTGGGCAGGCACCATAACAACCGTCACACTCGAAGCAATTGCCACAGGACAGGCATCGCCCGGCCTCAAACAGTGCGTCGGCCTCCGTAATGTTTTGCAGAATCTCGTCAAAACCTTCCTGGCGATCGACAATCGGGATTCGATCTTGTTCTACCTGCGGTGCGGCGGTTTTATACCAGATATGCAGTTTCTCGTGCCCGATGATCGGATGCCTGGTCATCCGGCGATATTCTGTACCGTTCAGGTACGCATCGATATGCCGCGCTGCGTGTTTGCCATGACCGACCGCGATGGTGACTGAACGATCACTGGGAACCATGTCGCCTCCGGCAAATATGCCTTCGTGCCCGGTCATCATGTTTTTATTAACGACGACCGTATGATCCTGTTGGAATTCAATACCGGGAACTGATTCGAGAAACGCCGTATCAGTATCCTGGCCTACAGCGAGAATCAGTGAGTCTGCTTCCAGCGTTTCGAAATCGCCTGTCGGTTGCGGACGCCCATCCTCATCGAGCTCCATAACCTCAACCTTGAATGTCGAGCGATCGATCTCTTTGATCGTACGCAACCACTTGATCTTTACGCCCTCTTCGATCGCTTCGTCGGCCTCAAAGTCATGCGCCGGCATACTGCTACGATCACGGCGGTAGATAATCATTGCCTCATCGACGCCAAGGCGCTTCGCGGTTCGTGCCGCATCCATCGCTGTATTGCCACCACCATAAATCGCGACACGCCGCCCGAGCTTGGGCCGCTCACCCTTGTTGGAGCTGCTAAGAAAGCTCACTGCATCGAGAATTTTTCCTGCTTCACGGGTAGGTATGTTTATCTTCTTGCTGATGTGTGCGCCGACAGCAACGAAAACGGCATCGAAGCCACCCTCTTCCTTTTCTGCAAGCACGTCGTCGACGCGATGATCGAGCGTGATCTTCACGCCCATATTTTCGATGCGATCAATTTCAGCCTGTAGTTCATCGCGCGGCATGCGATAAGCCGGAATTCCGAAGTGGATCATTCCACCAGCAAACGGCCCCGCCTCGCGAATCTCAACGTGATGACCCATGCGCACGAGTTGATAGCCCGCAGACAGGCCGCTCGGGCCGGCACCCACTATAAGTATCTTCTTGCCCGTTTCTTCCGTCGGCTTTTCAAGTTGCCAGCCTTCTGCAAGCGCCAGGTCACCAAGGAATCGCTCAACGGCATGAATGCTCACGGCACTGTCGGTAAAAGCCCGATTACATACATCTTCGCAAGGGTGGTAGCAGACGCGACCGTGAATTGAAGGCATCGGGTTATTGACGACAAGCTCACGCCAGGCCGCCTCGTGGTGGCCGTCTTGTGCAAGCGCGAGCCACGCCTGAATATTCTCACCGGCCGGGCACGCATCATTACAGGGCGGCAGAAAATCGACGTACTGAGGGCGGCGCGTACGCAGTGCGCCCGTGCCTTTGCCGTGTTGCGTCAGATCCGCGCTCTTTGTCAGGTCGTTTGTCGTCATAATTCGATCCAGAATTTTTCGATCCCGATACTAAGGTCATGTAGCCACGAGAGCATCAGGGCATCTACTAATAGGATCTGACCCAATTATCAGCCGTCACCTATACTACGATTATGAAGTCACTTCGATCCACTTTCGACCGAAACAGCATAGCGAAAATCCGCTCCGGCTGCCTCGTGGGACTTTTGCTTGCGGTATTGCTGTCGGCAATGCCGGTTACGGCCACTGAAGATAAAGCAAAGGACTACGAGATTCTATTAATCGGTAATAGCCACAGCTCAAAAAACAACCTACCGGGGCTCGTAGCCATTTTGATCGAAAAAGGCCTGCCATCTAAGACCGTGCATGCGCGAACAGCACCAAGCTGGGGCTTTCTTGTTGACCACTTGCAGAACAAGAAGACGCAGCGGCTGCTGGAGAGCCAATCCTGGACTCACGTTATTCTGCAGGCTCAGAAG
>CAYTNO010000309.1:0-3300 GCA_964439125.1 uncultured Woeseiaceae bacterium
TGGCCGAAGCCGCCGTCGCCACTGACAGAAACGACTTTACGCCCGCGATACTCTTCCTGGTCCTGTGTCGCCGCCCAGGCACCCATTGCTGCGGAGAATGAAAAGCCGATCGAACCCAGGTAACCGGACATCAGGATGCGCTGATCACGGCATTCGAAATAGCGCCCGAACGAATACGTGTTGTTGCCAACGTCGACAGCGATGACTGCATCGCGTGGGACGGCGTCGCTGAGTGCAGCGAATACACTCGCTGAGTTCAGGCCATTACCCTGGTCATCGACGAGCCGGCTGAGTTTTTCTTCACGCCAGATCGACCAACGCTCGGCGAGCTCTGCCCGCTGGTCGGTTTTGCCGGCAGGCTCGGTAAACTCGGCTGCGATCAGTCTGGCAGTCACGCCGATCTCTGCCCACACCGGAACAGTTACGCCATGGAATTTACCCAGTGTCATGCGATCGAAATCGACCTGAATTATCGGTCGCTTGGGCGTAATGCCTGTGTGATTCGAAAACGATGATCCCAGCGCGAGAATGGTGTCGCACTCATTCATGAACCAACTGGCAACGGGGGTTCCCGAACGGCCAAGCACGCCGGCAGCCAGCGGATGATTATCAGAGATCTGCCCCTTCGCTTTGAACGTTGTCAGTACCGGCGCGTGCAAACGCTCCGCGAGGTCGATGACCTCGTGCATTGAATCCCGCGCACCGTAGCCGGCGATAATAATGGGTCGCTGCGCTTTCTTGAGCAGCGAGATCGCCTCGTCCAGAGCTTCGATAGGCGGGGCTATGTGATGTGCCGCAACCCTGCCATCCGGGCCGGAGGCTTTGGCGTTCTCGGCAGCCGGCAAGGTTTGCACGTCATCCGGGAATATCAGGTGGGAGACATCGCGTTCGACCACCGCCGACTTGCACGCCAGTGTCATCAGCTCGGCGTGCTTCGATGTGTGCAACACGGTCTGGCTAAAGCGCGCGACGGGCGCGAAAGCGGCCGCGAGATCAATCTCCTGAAAAGCGCCCGGGCCGAGCACCTGGGCATCAACCTGTCCGGTCAGTGCAAGAACAGGCGCCCGGTCAACCTTCGCGTCCCACAACCCGGTCATCAGGTTCGTGGCGCCCGGGCCTGCGATTGTAAGGCACGCCGCCGGCTTGCCGGTCAGCTTCGCGTAACCTGAGCAGGCGAATGCCGCCGCACCCTCATGGCGGATGCCGTAGTAATTCAGTCGCCCTGCTTTCTCCTGCAACCGAAGTGCGTCGGCGAGGCCGAGGTTTGAATGTCCGACCATGCCGAAGATTGTTGTCACACCCCAGTTGGTCATCGTCTCCGCCATGATGTCGGTAACCGTGAGCTGGTGCGCCGCTTCCGCTTCGATACCGACATAGATACCGTCCTCACGCACATCAACCGGGAACAGTTTCTGTCCCGAATCTTCGTGTCCGCCGGGTGGCCTGCCAGTCTTTGGATCGAAATCCCAACCGTGCCATGGACAGCGCAGCCAGCACTGCCCATCCTTGCCGACTTCGATGGACCCCTCACCGAGGGGCCCGCCCTGGTGCGGGCAGCGGTTCTCCATTGCTGCATACTCACCATCAATGTGCGTCAACGCCATCGAATGCGTTGCCGCCGTCACTGTCTTGACTCGCCCCTCGGGCAACTCATCGACATCCGCGACGCGGTGCCACTCCAGCTGTTCGTTCTCGGTCGTCATTGTCCTGCTCCTTCGTCCGCCGCATGCAGCATGTGTACACGCCCGGCCGACAACAGACTGTTCCACAGATCCAGCAGGTAGCCCCTGGGGTCTTTGCTTTCGAGCAGCGTCTTGTAGGTTAGCACCGCCCCACTGAACGAATCCGATTGCCAGTTTGTGCCAACCGGCAGGTCCAGGCCCGGAAACGCATCAGGAAAAGGATAGGCAGAAACATAGAAGTAAGGCTCGGGAATTCCGCTATCGCCGAACGTGAAGCCGAAGTTCATCTGCTTGTCCGAATACTCCTCGTCCAGTGGGTCCTGCCCAGGGATCTTCTCACCGGGCAGCCACACCATGGACAGATCGAAATGGTGCGGCCAGAGCTGTATGGGGCTCGTCTCTTCGTGAATACCGGCGCGGAGTTCCTCCATAGCCGCACTGACAAAATTCAAGACAAGCGCGAGGTTGTAAGCATGCTCGGCCGAGTAACCCGTATGGGCGTTTGCCGAATAGTGGCTCGCACCGTCGGGCAAGTAATGCTGCGCCAGCCCATTGCCAAGCAGGAAGTCACTGACAAGCCGGGCTATTTCACTGGCCGGCTGGCCTTGAAGAGAAACCCTGAACTCCTCACCCGTGGATGTCTGCACGCAGAACTGACTCTGCCTGAGGTTTAAAGTGAGCTCGAAATCGGGATCGGCGTGAATAACACCACTGGTCAGGCCGGTAAGCGCTGGTCGCAGACTTGCGTGCCACCAGTGTTTGCGTTTCGATCGACTTGATTTTAGCCACGCGCCCAGCACTCGCGAATACTCGTGCAATGCATCACGTGTCAGCCCGAAATCGGTGTTGTCGAGCTGCGGAAGGTCCGGTCGTCCCATTGTTGTCTCCTCAGTATTCATCGGAGGTGGCCCTCACGAAGTGGTAGCTCAACTGCCTGCTGATTTTCCTCACACTCACCCATGCTTTCCGCCAACCGACCATAACGGCGCGCGAACGGCGCAGCGCTAATGCCATGCAACAAGGCGCTCAAAGCGACAGTCAGGACCGTTACGGACAGTATCTGTTCCTTATGTGGCACCTCTGATCCCTCCAGGATAAGCAGCACAAACAAAATTGAGGCAAGGCCACGCGGACCAAACCAGCCCAGAAAGAGCTTTGTCGGTGTTCGTACGCCAGAGCCGACCAGCGACACCGCAATTGGCAGCATGCGAATAACGGTCAGGCTCAACAATGCATAGCCGAGGTTTTCCAAACTGAGGTGTGCCATCGCCTCCGGCAGCAACGCAGCACCGAAAATCAGGAACGTCAGCAACATGAGTAACTGACCCTCCGTTTCCATGAATTCAAACAAGAAAGTGCAGGGATGGCGGACTGTGTTGCCAAACACCATGCCTGCGACGAACACAGCAATGAACCCATTGCCGCCGGCCAGTTCGGCTGCGGCGTAGATACCCACCGCCAGCGCAAGGATGCCAATGCCCTGGAAGGACGTCGTTGCCCAGCCGCGCTCACCTGCCTCATCGAGCAATCGTGCACCGGCGTAACCCAGCGCGGCGCCGACCAGCGGGCCCAGTGTCACCTGTAATACGCCGAAGCGCAGCCAATCACCTGCCGCTGT
>CAYTNO010000310.1:0-3288 GCA_964439125.1 uncultured Woeseiaceae bacterium
CGGACATCCATTGACGCAAGAAATCCCGTTCCGCTTCGCCCGCTTCGATGACTAACCTAGTATTGCTCTTACCTTCCAGCCAGCCTTCCACCTCATGCCGGTGCAATTCCGATAACCTTATAAATTCGTCCTGCCACGTCACCATGTTCGACCCTCCGGATATCATCACCTTGTCTACTAATGGTATCGGAAAATTGACAGTGAAATTGCATGAATGTCAGCGTGATCTAAAGTTCGAAAGAGACTCATAGAACGTCATTACATTTGCTTGATTTCGGCAATCCGCTATTCAATCAACTTCAACACACGCGTAGGTTGTTAGCAGCGTTGCGTTGCACTAGGGGGATCAGAATGAGCCAGGTAACCTTAAATATAAATGGACAGACCCATACGGTTGACGTGCCGTCCGACATGCCTCTTCTGTGGGCCCTTAGAGACACGTTGAATTTGACGGGCACTAAATACAGTTGCGGAACCGGGGTCTGCGGCACTTGCACCGTGCTAGTCAATGGCACTCCCATGCGTTCTTGTGTCATGCCCGCGATCAGTATGGCCGGCGCTGAGATAACCACAATTGAAGGCCTGGATCCCAGCGGCAATCATCCGGTTCAGAGAGCCTGGAATGATGAGGACGTGCCGCAATGCGGCTACTGCCAGGGCGGACAAATCCTTACCGCCAGCGTCCTGCTCAAGCAGAACCCCAATCCCAGCGATCAGGATATCGATGCCGCTATGGCCGGCGTCCTTTGTCGTTGCGGCACCTATTCTCGGATCCGAAAAGCCATCAAGCGCGCAGCAGAATACGCGGCGCGAGAAGGAGCCACGTCATGAAAATTTCTGAGAATCAGAAAAGCATGAACCGCCGCTCCTTCCTGAAAGTGTCCATCCTGGCCTCCGGCGCACTCGTAATCGGCGTTGGCTGCGAACGATCGTCATCGGCCAACACAATGGAGCAACGCACCTGGAAGCCCAATCTGTACGTTCGAATCAATACTGACGGCACGGTCACGATCGTCAGCAAGAACCCCGAGGCCGGACAAGGCGTGAAGACTGCTTTCCCGATGGTGGTTGCCGAATGCCTGAACGTTAATTGGAAAAACGTCTCGGTCGAGCAGGCTCCCCTCGACGATCGCTATGGCCGACAGGCTATAGGCGGCAGCCGGGGCACGCCCGATGGCTGGGATGACCTGCGCATAGCGGGAACGGGTGCACGCTACCTGTTGACGGCTGCGGCCGCCAGCGAGTGGGGCGTGCCACTTGCGGATTGCATGGCCGAGAAAGGCGCGGTTATTCACAAAGCATCCGGCAAATCCAGACGCTATGAGAGTCTCCTGGAAATCGCCGCTACTTTGCCGGTGCCGGATGTTTCGGATCTCAAGCTTAAGAGCCGCCCCGAAGAGTTCGAGTTGCTTGGCACATTTGTTCCGGGCGTGGATAACCCGAAGATCATTACAGGGCAAGCGTTGTTTGGCTGTGACATCCGCCTTGAAGGCATGTTGTATGCAATCTACGAAAAGTGTCCGACCTACGGCGGCAAGGTTCGCAAGGCGAACGTAGATCAGGTTCGCAAATTGCCCGGCGTAACACACGCGTTCGTAGTGGATGGTGGTAGCGACCTCACGGGCCTGCTGCCCGGTGTCGCTGTCGTAGCGAAGACCTGGTGGGCGGCACAGTCCGCTCGCAAAAAACTGCGGGTCGAATGGGATACAACTCACTCCGACTCAACGGCAGACTACGATCGTCAGGCAGAAGTCCTGAGAAAAGAAGCCGGAGAAACCTTGCGTACGGATGGCGATGTGCAACGTGCGCTCGATTCGGCCTGGAAAGTGGTCGAAGCGAGTTATTACTATCCGTTTGTTTCACACGCGAACATGGAGCCGCAAAATTGCACCGCCGTGTATCGCGAGTCGGGGCAAATGGAGCTTTGGGCGCCGTCGCAAAACCCGAAAGCAGGCAGGCAGTTGATCTCCGCAACCATGGACATTCCCGAGGACAGAATTCACGTGAATCTGGCCCGAATCGGCGGAGGATTCGGTCGCCGATTGAGAAACGATTTTATGGTCGAAGCCGCGTGGATTGCCCGCGAAACACGCCAGCCCGTGCAACTGCAGTGGTCGCGCGAGGATGATATGCGGCACGACTTCTACCGTCCTGCGGCATGGCATCATTTCACGGCAGGCGTCGACAAGAACGGCAAGATGGCCGCCTTTGACCACCACTTCGTCACCTTCAGCAACAACGGCGAGACGGTGTCCGGAGCCGGCCTGTCACCCAACCACTACCCGGCGGGTCTGGTCCCCAATTTCCGTTTGCGGCAGTCGCTCATAGAAACCAACGTCCCGACCGGGCCATGGCGATCTCCAGGCCATTCGGCATATTGCTGGGCTTACCAAAGCTTTTTCGATGAAGTCGCGTTGGCCGCGGAACGCGACCAATTGGAGTTTCGCCTTGACCTGCTTTCAAGATCCTACGGGAAACCGCCTCTGGATTTAGAGCGAACCAGCGGCACGCTCAAGCTGGCCGCCGAAAAGGCCGGTTGGGGGCGTCGCGCCCTGGCTGCGAATCGTGGCATGGGCATGGCTTTTCATTTCGATCACGGCGGCTTTGTTTCGCACGTGGCCGAAGTTGTCGCCGATGGTTCGAGTATCACAGTAGAAAAGGTGTACTCCGCAGCCGATGTGGGTCCGATCATCAATATGAGTGGCGCTCGGCACCAGGTCGAAGGTGCCGTTACAGATGCTCTCAGCACAGCTCAACTGGAAATCACCTTCGCGAATGGCGCGGCTACCCAGAGCAATTTCAGTGATTACAGCCTGTTGCGCATTAACCAGGCGCCCGAAATCGAATGCCATTTCATCCAGAGTGATAATTCCCCGACCGGACTCGGCGAACCACCGTTCGCGGCAGCGACGCCTGCGATTACCAACGCAATTTTTGCCGCCACCGGAACGCGGATACGAGAATTACCATTCAGTCGCTCGGGAGTCTCCGTAGCGCCACGTTAGTCAAAACGAACGGCAACTTTCGGCTGCCGCCAATAGCAGCCGGTCGCAGCGAGCAAGAAGAACCCCGCACGGAGCGGGGTTCCTGAGATAGGCCGCCGACTAACTATCAGTCATCGTCATCGTCGCGATGATGCTTGCGGCTCTTGCATTTGCCCACTGCCGGAAAAATTGCGAACGCCTGAATATTCTCTGGATACGTTAGCTCAGCAACCCAGTCGCCATTAAATTCATGTTCGTTTATGTCGACATGTATCTCGGCACATAGGCCATTGTTCTTTCTGAA
>CAYTNO010000311.1:0-3286 GCA_964439125.1 uncultured Woeseiaceae bacterium
CGCAACCCGTTCCAAATTGTTCCGTCAGCGAGTACGACTTCGAGCCCGAGGACTTGCTGCCTGGCAGTACCGTAACGCAGAACATTAATACCGCCGGCGTTGGTTGCGAGGTTACCGCCGATCTGGCAACTCCCTTCCGCACTGAGGCTTAGTGGAAAGATACGGTCAACCTCCACCGCGGCTTCTCGAACATTGGCAAGAATGCAGCCTGCTTCAACGACAATTGAGAAGTCATCAGGGTCGATTGAACGAATCGCACTGAGCCGCGACAGTGACAGCAATACCTGCTTACCACTGTCATCCGGAATTGCCCCCGCACACAAGCTGGTGTTGCCGCCTTGGGGAACCAGCGCTGTGCTGCTTTCTGCACAAGCGGCTACGATCCTCGATACCTGCTCCGTCGTCTCAGGCATGACCATGATCAGCGCTTTGCCCCGCAGGTTCCCGCGCCGCTCCAGTAAATGCGGTGCCAGAGTATCGGGGTTTGTTGTCCAGCCTGTCGAACCAACGATCTCCTTTAGCCTATCCGTCAGCATGGGAGCCCTCGAAGATCGCCTGGGACTGAAAGGTTGCCCAGTCTATATTGCTGCCACAAAAGACGAGCATCACGGTTTTGCCACGAAGCCGTTCGCGCGATGGGCCGAACAATGCAGCAGTAGAGGCGGCACAAGCAGGCTCAACGGCAATTTTCATTGCTTCAAACAGCAAACCCATCGATCGTCTCAACTGCATGTCATCAACAAGTACCAGTTTATCGACGTTGTCGCGACACAAACCAAACGAATACGGCATAGCAAATGGCGCCCCCAGGCTATCCGCGATAGTCCGCACTTTGTCGATGGCCTGCGGGTCCCCCGCGGCAAAACTCCGGTGCATAGAATCGGCCCCTTCAGGCTCGACCCCCACGATTTCGCAATCCGGACGTATTTGCTTGACAGCGTTGGAGATGCCTCCAATAAGTCCGCCGCCACCGACAGGGACTATGAGCGCATCAAATGAATCGCATTGCTCACACATTTCCAGACCAACAGTCCCGGTACCCGTCGCGATATCAGCTCCTTCGAAAGGATGCACGAAAAAGCGGCCCTCCTCTTCCTGGATTCTCTGCGCGGCTTTGAATGCTTCGTGAACATCATCTGCAAGCACTATTTCCGCGCCGTATGCGCGACAGGCGTCAATACGTACCGGGTTGGCGCTGGCGATCATCACAACTTTCGCACTGGCGCCAACCGCCCTCGCAGCAAAAGCCGTAGCTATCGCATGATTGCCGGCGCTAACAGCCGTCACACCCAAATCGCGCTGCTCCGCCGACAAGCTGTTAAGTACCGCCAAAGCGCCGCGGGCTTTGAACGTTCCGGTGCGCTGCAAAAACTCGAGTTTGGCGTAGACCTTTGTATCCCCGCCCATGCGGGATTCAAGACTCGCGCAACGCACGACAGGCGTACGCAAAATGGCTTCCCTTTGCGCTTCTCGAAGGCTTTTTATCGCTTCAAGCGACGGACCGTTTATCACGAATTTGATCTCATAAAATGGCAAGTATTATGTAAACTATCTATATTGTCGTCGGTAAGTAACTTCTGAGTTTTAAATTACCTACGACAACTTCTTCATAATACTTGCGCAATACTCAAGAGTTGATTACTTTCGACAGACGGTGTTGAGACAAACCTGACACCTGCACTGGCTGTGCGAACTGTGGCAGAGAAAACAGTCGCACGGAAGTCGCATTGGGCACTCACATGGAACTTGACGATCTCTCTCAATCGGGTATTCGGCGAATCGCTGATTTCTCGCCCTATCTGGATCAATTGGCGGGTGTGGCCCAGGACATGGGTCTGCGTCAGCGCAGCAACCTGGTCTATCTCGAATCCTGCCTGCACCAGCATTGGTCACTTGGTCAGAACACTATTCTGAGTTGGGTGCCACTGGACGACGGCTTATTGATTCTCGTCGTACCGCACTACGCGATCGCCGAATACACCTCGCCGCAAGCTGGAAGCACAACCGCCAGAGTCTCCGGACATTTCGTAACTGAGCTGATCTCCGGTGAACGGCGATTGTCATTGACGCAGATGCAGAAAGTGGCCCGACTCCTCGAGGTAGAACCGGTTCATTTGCAGCTGCGGCAACCGTTGACGGGCCATAAAGTTGAAACGCAGATTATCGAAAAAATGATCCGTCGATATGGCATTAACTATGTTGCCAGTCGCGCAGTGACCTTGTTCGATATCGTCGGCTTCAGCCTGTTAACGCCGTTTGAGCAAATGACACAGCTGAACAGCCTGTCTTATTCACTGAATTCAGCGCACGCGAAGATGCTCGAGCAGGACGTCGGGATGGATTTCGCTCGCTCATCCAGTGGCGATGGTTTCTACGTCTGGAATCGCGACCACGGCCTTGAAGCGAATGTAAACCTATACCACTTCATGCACATTGTACTTGCCGACAATGCCATCGCCAAAAGCAAGTCGACATCCAACGCTGTGCCACGACTCCGCGCATGTTTCCACGTGGGTGCTTGTTACGAGTTCCCTCAGGCTGAAGGCCTCAACCCGACAATGCATGATTTCATTGTTGGCGACGTTACGATCGAACTCGCACGAATGATCGAGGCGGCGCTACCGGGTCAGATACTCGTTGGCGAGTTCTTCGCTGATCTTCAAGACGGCCTGCCAATGGACCACGCGCAAACACAGGCGCATATGGATGCCGTGACTTTCTTGCAACGCGCTCAAGGTAACCTGGCAAAGCTGGGCGGGTTGGAGTTTTCCGGCGAGCGCGTGTCAGCCATCAAGTGTTATTTGACCGGCGAAAATATGGGCGGTGGCCAATTTAATATTCGCCGCTTGCACATCAAGGACAAACACGGTTTGTCTCGCGTCGCCTACAACGCCAAGGTCAATATCTACCGTGATGCTGCCGAGCCGATTTTGCTGGGGATTGAAGACAGGAAGCTTGGCGTCCCCGCCTAATAGTTGGTCGGGGCGACTCTTGAGCCTGGCTGCTACTCGATTCAGCTAAAGCTCTAATCTGATGCTCCACTTAATCTTTGTAATTGGTCGGGGCGAGAAGATGGGCGCTGCGCGTCTGTCGGCCGGCAAGGCCGGCCTCGGTGCGAACCTTTGTTTCAGTTCCAATTCCCTCCCAGCCATCAAAAAAAATGGCCGCTCACCGAAGGTGAGAGCGGCCACTTTTTCTTGATAGTTGGTCGGGGCGAGAAGATTCGAACTTCCGACCCCCACAACCCCATTGTGGTGCGCTACCAGGCTGCGCTACGCCCCGACCG
>CAYTNO010000312.1:0-3282 GCA_964439125.1 uncultured Woeseiaceae bacterium
GGTGGATTGGCCCGACATCGTCGACGAGATCGACATGGGGATCGATACCAAAGTCGAGACCCTCAGGGCCTTCGCGCAGGCGCCCTCGGTGCAAAGCGCACTCGATCACCGCAAGCTGCCGCACGACTCGTTGAGCATGTACGTTCAGGATCTCGATAGTGGCGAAACGGTACTCCAGTGGCAGGACAATGTGCCGCGCAACCCGGGTTCCACGATAAAGCTCCTGACAACGTTGGTCGCGCTTGATGTTCTCGGGCCTAGCTACCGCTGGCATACAAACATCTACGCACTCGGTGAGGTCGAAAATGGGATCCTGAGCGGCGACCTGCTTATTGAGGGTCGCGGTGATCCGTTCCTGGTCACCGAGCGTGTTTGGCAACTGTTGCGGCGCGTACGGCAGACCGGCATTGAAAAGATTGATGGCAACTTGCTCATCGACGATAGCTATTTCGATGTCGTCAATCATGATGCTGCCGCGTTCGACCGGCAGCCATTGCGAGCTTATAACGTTGCACCCAACGCATTGCTCATGAATTACAAGATCATTCGATACTGGTTTGAACCGGATCACGACGGCAAAGCCGTCCGCGTCTGGCTGGATCCGCCGCTTGAAAACCTGAGTGTTGATAATCGCCTGTCACTAGTGGCTGGCGCATGTCGTGGATTTCAGCGGGGAATATCGGTTTCTGCTAACGAAGCGATAGACAAGGTGACCTTCAGCGGCCACTTTCCAGCCGGTTGTAAGCGATATGCGATGAGTAGGTCAGCCCTTAGTCACAACGACTTCGCCTATGGCCTTTTTATGTCGCTATGGCGCGAATCAGGCGGAGAGTTTAATGGCGGCTGGAAGAGCCAGCTCGCGCCGGAAGACGCTGAGCCGTTGATCTCGTTCCGATCGTTGCCACTGGCGGACATCATCACGCGCGTCAACAAGCACAGCAATAACGTTATGGCGCGGCAGCTTCTCTATACGCTATCCGCAGAGATTCTTGGTGAACCAGGCACAGAAGCAGGTGGCCGAAAAGTTGTCGGTGACTGGTTACATGACAAAGGACTCGATTTCTCAGAGTTCGCTTTCGACAATGGCGCAGGACTTTCACGCGATGTGCGCATGACGGCACGCGACTTCGGCGCAATGCTGCATTTTGCCTGGCAACAGCCCTACATGCCTGAGTACGCTTCATCGTTGTCGCTGTCAGGGCTTGACGGCACCTTGTCGAATCGCATGGACGACAGTCCGCTAGAAGGCGCGGCACACCTCAAAACAGGAACGCTGGACGACGTCTCCGCTATCGCAGGATATTTGCAGGCACAGTCGGGTCGGCGTTTTATTGTTGTTGTCCTGCAAAACGAAAAAGACATTCATCGAGGTTACGGTGAAGAAGTACAGGAGGCACTGCTACGCTGGTTGTACGAGCTGTGACCAGCATGCGGTTCTCACACGAATAGCTGTAGTAGACTCTCGCGTAATGAGAATTGGAGAATGATGATGCGTCTGTTAATTGGTGTATTGGCGCTTATGCCGTTATTTGCATCGGCTCAAACCGCTTACGTCACGGATACATTGCAACTCGGCTTGCATCAGGCATCCGATACCAGCGACCGCCCGTTCCGCAGTCTCGATAGCGGACAAGAACTTGAGATCCTGTCACGGACAACCTATTACGCGAACGTGCGATTGCCAGATGGTACGCTGGGCTGGGTGAAAGCCGGCTTTCTCGTCAACGACAAGCCCGCCAGACTCATAGTTGCTGAAACGCGTGCCGAAGCGGACAAGCTTGCCGGAGAACTTGAGGAATTAAGAGGTGCCTTCGCCGCGCCAGCCGCGACCATTGATGCGTTGAAGCAGCAAGTTGCCGACTTGCAGACTCAACTTGGTAACAGTGACGCAAAGGCCGTCGAATTCGGCGAACAAAATGCCAGCCTGCGAAATCGACAGTCGCAATACAAGAACAGCATGCCGTTGCAGTGGGTTGCTGGCGCAGTTGGTTTATGTCTGATCGGTGGGTTTCTTTTCGGTCTGTGGTGGGTCGACCAGCGCAGCCGCAGGCGTCACGGCGGCATCCGAATATACTGAACGCAGTATCTAGGCGGCAGCAGTCATACCATCAGAGCAGCCGCCGCGGACTGGTAGTGTGGCACCCGCAAATAACTTGTCGATATCCGATTGCGATCGGATATTGCGAGTCTGTTCCAGTTGGTCGCTGGTAATGTGCGGCGCGAACAACTTCACGAAGTCGAGCATGTAGCGGCGCAAGACAATGTCTTTGCGAAAGCCTATCCACGTGGTGCTGCGCGGAAATAGTCCTTCGGCATCGATCGCCGTCAAATCCTGTTGATCCGCGCAATCTTCGGCCATGCTGGCAACTATGCCGACACCGAGGCCCATACGTACGTATGTCTTGATAACGTCCGCATCGCGCGCGGTAAACACGACATCTGGTTCAAGGCCCTGGTCAGCAAAAGCACGTTTCAGTGACGACTGGCCGCCGAAGCTGAAAACGTATGTAACCAGGGGGTGCTGCGCCAGGTCATTGAGCGTCAATTTGCGTTCCAGTTTTGCGAGCGCATGATCTTTCGGAACGACAATTTTCCGATCCCAATGATAGCTCGGTACCAGATACAAACCGTTAAACAGATCATGCGACCCGGTCGCGATCGCGAAATCGATTTCGTTGGCGGAAACCATGTCAGCAATCTGCTCTGATGTGCCCTGGTGCAGATTGAGGTTAACTTTCGGGTAACGTTCTCGAAATTTGCGAATAACATCAGGAAGCACATAACGAGCTTGAGTATGCGTGGTCGCGATTGACAGCGTTCCCTCTTCCTCTTGGTAATAGTCTGAGGCAAGACTGCGAATATTCTCGACCTCTTGCATAATCAGCCGTGATCGATCGATCACTTGTTGGCCGGCCGCGGTGACCGCACCGAGGCTCTTGCCCTTGCGCGTAAACAACTGCAAGCCAAGCTCTTCCTCGAGTAATTTTAGCTGTTTGCTGACCCCCGGTTGAGACGTGTACAGCCTTTCCGCCGCTGCGGTGATGTTCAGCCCGTTGTCGGCGATGGCAAGCAAATACCTAAGTTGTTGTAGTTTCATTCTGTGGGTCGTCCAGTGTCTTCATATGTGACCGCGTAAAGATGTGATCGTTTCAATCACGGCTCGACAAATTAGCCTTTACCTGGCCAGGCTCTCTGTCATAAACATTAGATGCCGCAAAACAGCTTTCGGACATATATATAACACACGGTTATAACGACGGAAAACATCAGTGTTTTTAATGG
>CAYTNO010000313.1:0-3279 GCA_964439125.1 uncultured Woeseiaceae bacterium
GACACACAATCCGTATCGACCGCAGAACTGAGAATGTCTGCTTTGGGTCACTTTCGACCTCATCCCGGACACACGAAATAAAAACGGGGCCGCAAGGGCACCGTTCTTTTTATTGGCGCGCCCGGAGAGATTGATTCCTCGCTACGCTCGTCACCCCTTCGGGGCGCACTTCGTTCGTCTGTCGGAACGCTGCGCGTTCCTCGGTTCGAACTCCCGACCGCCCGGTTCGTAGTTAGGTAAACGAAACGTAACTTGTTGTTAAAAAAGAGAAGTCGTTGGGGCGCTCGTTGCTAGTTTCGCACGACAATGCACAACCGAGTATCACTCAATCACGCATCTACCCCGCAAGCCGACCGGAACACTTCAACTACATGGAATTATTGGAAAACAGCCGCGGCCAGACACACCCGGCAATTTCCCGTCAATAAAATTCACCTTAGACGAAGACCGCTATATTTGAAGGTCATTTCCCAATGAAGCGCTGTCTGGGTTCAGCGGTTCCGCCACACACGGCTCAATCACCAGAAAAAACCGAATTATTCCTGCAGAAAAATCAGATTTTCCTGTGTAAGACTTTGTACTACAGTCCACACAAACGGTGCCTGGATATCGGCAACCATAACCTCTCATCCAATCGCGACTTCTGCCAAGCACGAACGACTACTTCTCTCCACCAGCAGTATCGTTGTGCGGCAGAAGTCGCAAAGGACCTGTCCACAGGGATGGGATTGTCGGGCAGTGAGGTGCGTAGCCGGCAGAAGGAACAATCAGCGGAACAAAGGATGAAAGCGATCCCTCAGTCAAACATCCAAGAAACTTCCCCACAGGCGCGCGATGAGCTCTCGGGACAGCCCTCTCGAGTGGGGCTTGCGATACTCGCACTTGTGAACCTGTCCATCTTCGCTGGAATTGTCTACAGCATTGCTCTGGGGCTGACTACCTGAGCGCCAGCATCGTGTTCCAAACGCCCCTTTGGTGTTCGGAATCTCATTGCACCTGGATTTAGTCAGCTTGAAACTCTTGATCAGCAAGTAGCAGTGCACGAGCTGCCTCAACTACCGTGGCAATGACGGGATGCCCAACTTTGCGCTCGGCCGATATGGCGTAAAACCGCTCTCTTACCTCGTCGACCCGTCCGATCTCGGTCACTCTATACTGACGCTCTACCTCTGTTTTGATCGCCGATGGCGCTACGAAAATTCCTGCACCCTCCTGCCCAAAGGCCTTCACTAGCGCGCTGTCATCGAACTCGGCAATTATGCGCGGACGAATGCGATGCTTGTCCAGCCAAAGGTCGATGGCGGAGCGCAGCTGGTTATCACGGCCGGGCAACAGTATCGGCGCACCATCCAAGCACTGGGGGAAGGCACCTTTCAGGTTTCTCTTGATCTTTCCTGCAGCGAAAAAACTGACCGCGCACTCCCCGAGTTTGTGACTGGTACCGCGCATGCTGACGGTAGCGGGAATCGGGCGGTCCGCTAGCAGCAGATCGAGCCGGTGCACTGCCAGTTCGGCCAGCAGTGTGTCCAATCCCGTCTCACGGCAGACCATTCGTACAGGCACCTCCATTTGCAGCGCGGGTATCAAGAATCGTTGTGCGATGGACTTCGGCATGACATCAACGACGCCGACCCTGAATACATATGGACGCTCCCTTGGCAGCTGATGGACCGCCTCTTCAAGCTCGCCACCTAACGAGAAGATCTCCTCGGCGTAGCTCAGCACCAACCGGCCGACCTCGGTGACTTCCAGGTTGCGTCCTACCCGTGCGAACAGCGCCGCGCCGAGATAGTCTTCGAGTAGACCCAACTGTCCACTGATGGTTTGTGGCGTGACGTGCAGCCGCTCACTGGCGCGGGCGATGCCGCCTTCCCGGGCTGCCGTGCGAAAGTAGTGCAGATGTTTGTAGTTAATCACTGGCTCACCATTACTTCGTAATTATCGATGAATATACTCACTATAATCGACTTTTCCTGCTAATCGAACCCGTCTAATATACCTACTAAGGTGTCAGGAAAGACGCCGTGGGCGCCCCGCTAGCGTGAGCCTCAGCAGTGAAGAGATTTCGCAACATCTTGCTAATCGTCGATGAGGGCACGGATTATTCGGCTGCGCTGAAACGTGCGGTCACACTGGCGAGAAACAATCAAGCACTCCTGAGCATATGCACCGTTCTGGATGCAGTTCCCGGTGATATGCCGATGTTCATCACCGCTGTCACTCCGGCAGAATTGCGAGACATTGCAGTATCCGACAAACGTGACTGGCTTGACGAGGTAGTTAAATCAGCCCCAGCGGATGGAGCGTTCCTTGAGTCAAAAGTGCTGGTGGGAAAACCGTTTATCGAGATAATCCAACAAGTATTAGAGAACGACCACGATTTGATCATCAAATGCGCGGAAGATGACGGAGTCCCGGGGCGCATTCTCTTTGGTAGTACGGACATGCACCTGTTACGCAAGTGCCCGTGCCCGGTGTGGATTACCAAGCCAAAAGAACACCTCCGCTACCGTCGCATACTTGCGGCGGTCGACTTGGACCCAGAGGAGGCAGTGAAGGATGCTCTTAACCGGAAGATACTGGAGATGTCCACGTCCTTGGCTTTAACGGAATTGAGCGAAGTTCACATCGTGCATGCGTGGGAATTGCTGTATGAGGCCATTTTGAAGTCACCGCGCTCGGGTACATTGAATGCAGAATTGGACCTTATGTTGGAAAAGGAAGCAATCGAGAGAGAGTCTTGGCTCGAAGATCTTGTGAATAACTACGGCGCAAAAGACGACAAGGACGCTGTCGACTATGTCAGCCCGCAGTTACACGTGATCAATGGAAAGGCAAAAGCTGTTATACCGAGAACAGCACGGGAGTTGGATGTCGACCTCATCGTAATGGGAACCGTCGCACGATCTGGCATTCGCGGATTCTTCATGGGCAATACCGCGGAGAGCATATTGCACCAAATAGACTGTTCGGTGTTGGCGCTCAAACCTCCGGGTTTTGTTAGCCCAGTAAGCCCTTAGCGTAGACCCGCGTTGAGCTGCATGTCTGCAACGATGGCGCCGCGGTACAGCGAAAGGAGACCCGAAGCGGCCTTCGATAATGACATTTTCTGACCCTTTCTCTGAAATTGCCGCCGTACTTGCGGTAGCGGCCGCGATTGGTGCGCTTGCGTTCTGGCTAAAGCAACCACTTATTATCGCGTTTATTTTCGTCGGTATCTTGCTGGGTCCTGCGGGACTCGACTGGGTACAAGCCTTTGATCAGGTGGACCTCTTCGTG
>CAYTNO010000314.1:0-3277 GCA_964439125.1 uncultured Woeseiaceae bacterium
GAAGATATGGACGACGGACTCATCGACGTTGCTGGCAGTTTGCAATTGTCAGCGGATGGCACGTACAAGTTTGTGGCGCAACTGGCGCCGAAGAACAACACCCCCGCCAATGTGCAACAGCAGTTGCAGCTCCTGGGTTCGGCGAATGACCGCGGGCAACATGAACTGCGGCTTGAAGGTCAGCTATAACAGTACCTAAAACGTAACTTCGACAAACTCTTGAAGTAACGGAAAATACAGCGCACAGCGGACATCGGCACCGGAGTAGTTCCTGTACATCTCCGAGTATTTTCTCATCTGCGGTCGATAACGATCCGATTCCGCTTGCAGGAATTCCTCGCGACTTCCGCCTTCGTGCGTACTCGTTTTGTAGTCGACGATCCAGTGCGTGCCATCGTCGTCAATTCGAACCCGATCGAGCACTACCGATTCGATGCGGTCCTGCACTACGCCGCTAAGAGCGAATTCGGCATGCCCGTCGCCATGCAACAGCCACTGTCCTCTTTCGTCTTCGAGCAGTCGACGTAGTGCTTCGTCAACCCGATCGATTATCGCTGCAATTGATCCGGAACCCACGCCCATCTCACGTAGCCAACGTTCGCTTGCCAGTCGAACTGTGTCCAGTTGATCGGCGTCGAACGACACTCGTCCATCTGTGAGCAATTGAATCCATCGATGCACAACTGTGCCTGCAACTCGCGCGCCGGCTCCTACCCAGTAAAACTCGACTTCCCGTCCTTCTTCGACGGCATCCCCGTTAGTGGATACGCCGGGTAACGGAGGTACTTCAGGCGGCTTCCAGGGCGCGTCAAAACGTCGTAATTCAGGCATTAGCCAGCCCGAGTCACTATCGGCGTCCCCTTGCTGAGATTCAGCATCGAGTTCTGTTTCGTACTGCAACGCAACGGTTGGCCACAATAAGTGCAGCAAACTTCTCGAAGCTGGGCTCAAGCCTTTCTTAAGCACCCGAGCCTGCCCCATCAAGTGCAGAGATTGTCGCGCTCGAGTGCAAGCTACATAGAGCAACCTCGCAAGCTCGTTCTTGTCCTTCTCGGTTTCAACTGAGCTGATGTAGCGATGCAATGCGTCTCGTTCGAGCTCTGCACGTGGCCCGATCGGGCTGATAACCTTGTGCGTTTGGCCGTGTTCATCTGGCATGTCGAACCAACTCAACACTGCTGGCTCGTTAACGCGCGGGATCCGGCCAAGGCCAAACAGAAAAACGTGATCGAACTGCAATCCTTTCGCACGATGCATCGTCATGACCTGCAACCTGGCCTCCACATCGCTCGACACATGCTCAAGATCCAGGGCAGCTTCCAATTCAGCGACATCCGCAAATGAACCAGCGACTTCGAGCTTCTCAATGACGTCAAGATAGCGGTATACATTGAGGACGGCGTGCGCGTCATCGAGAATCGCCGGACCACCTAAGGCCAACCAACCCTGTTCAATGCGGTCGCGCAACGACCCGGCTCGATTGCCTGACATGATTGCCGTCATCTTGTTTCGGAAATTCGCTACTGCGTTGCGCCCGAATTCAGAAAGCCGCCCAACTGTCGCGTCGTCTTGCAGCGTCTCCCATACTGAGCGGCGCGAATCATTGCGCACCAATGCGTGCAGGTCTGTCCAGTCGAGTCCAAGCCACGGCGAGCGCAACAGCGCAAGCCATGCGATGCGATCGCCGCTGTGCACGAGAGCCCGAGTCAGTGCCAGGATATCGATTACTTCGGGTAAATCAGTCAGCCGGTCGATTTCCACCGCACGGTAAGCGATACCCGCCTTGCGGAATCTCGATAGCAGCTCGGGCAAATGCGTGCGGCTCCGAACCAGCATCGCGACATTATCGTCCGGATTATCTTTTAAGATCTTCTGAATTACCGCACAACCGTAATCTGCCTCGACAGCCTTGCTGCTACCAAGAACAGGATAAATGGTACAACTTCCCTGCCCTTCGAGTTTTGGCACAGAGACAGCTGGGGCATATGACACGGCGCTTTTTTGCGGCTTATTTCTTTTTGCCAGGATCGTCGGAAATACTTCGTTAAACCAATCCACCAGAACCTGGCCAGAACGAAAGTTGCGACGTAGCACGAGCGTAGACAGCCGCACATTGCCGATGCCGGATTCCTGTGCCAGCAGGAACTGCCCTACCTCGGCGTTGCGAAAACGATAAATCGACTGCATTGGATCGCCAACGCAGAACAAGGTGCGCCCGTCGCCCTCTTCCCAGCCTCCTGTCAGAGCTTCAAGCATGCGGTACTGCGCACTCGAGGTATCCTGCATTTCGTCCACGAGTAAATGTCGCAACTGGTAGTCGAGAATCAAAGCGACATCACCTGGGTTGTCTGCAGTACCTAAGGCATCGTCCGCATTAATGGCAACTTCGGTGTGATCGGTGATGCCACGTTCACTGAATAACCTCTTTAGTTCAGTGACTGCCAATGGCATCAGTCGAAAAAGTGCGAGCAAGACACTCCACTGCTCATCACCATAACTATCGCGAGGCAAAGCGCGCGCACCTTGTAGCAGCGAACGCAGTTCATGATTGTCGTGCAGTGACTCGAGAAGATCGGTCAGCGTTTGCTTCTGTTCTTTCCCTTGCGGCGGAAATCCCTGGTTCTTGTTTACCTGTTTACGCCATTCCCCTTGCTTCGTCAGCAAGAATTCCGCAACGCCCAACCATCTGGGCAATGCGGCCGGCGATGACCCTGGCAGTCCATCGAGCGGATCGATCGCACAAATCGGGTTGTCAGATTGCCCGTCTGCATGCAAGTTGTGCGCGGCATAGTCGGCAAGCTGCAGAAGTGTGGGCGCGTGCTCCGGCGGGAAAGCGTTTGCCAAACTACCGATATGATCCGCGATTATTTGCAGCAAGCTCTGTTCAAACTGTTGCCGCAATAAATCGGAGTCTTCCTGACTGACCAGCCCACTTCCGACAAATGGTAGCCACTGATCCCGTGTCGCGAGCATGCGAGCGAGATAGTCGATGTACAACCAGGTGTTGTTATCGAGGTGGGATAGAACTTCTTCTGTTGCGGCACGTAACTCACCCGACTCCGCAAGTTGATCAAGGGTTAATGCCGCGGCGTTGCGGTACAGCTGCCGCATTTCGCCATCCGCGACGATCGAGTTCCCTGACGCGCCACTCGTCGCCGTCAGAGGCTGAGTCCGGGTAATCGCTGCGTTGAGCGAGTCGAGAGTCTGAATTCGCATGCGCCTTGGGTTGGATACAATGCACCAGCCGAGTTCCTCGTCGCGTTGCAGCACTGCTGAC
>CAYTNO010000315.1:0-3276 GCA_964439125.1 uncultured Woeseiaceae bacterium
GGTTTGCTGCTGCTTCATCTGATTAGCGGCGCCCGTTTGATCCTTCTTTTGTTCGCGGGTTTGCTGCTGCTTCATCTGATTGCCAGCGCCCATCTGGTCACGGGTTTGGGTCTGCGTGCGCTCCTGCTCCGCGGTCGCATCATCGGCCGGTTGGGCCTCTTGTGCGAACAGAGCGCTGCTCATCACCAGGCAAATCCCGAAAAATGTATTTGCGGCATATTTGGCTATCGTGTTCATCTTGTTTCTCCTCACTTTCGTGCAATCGGGATTGCATCCTTGCGACCCGTTTATCCCCTGGTTTGTATGGGTATAATCGACCCATGATTAGAAGTATGTGGTCGCAGTGTTACCGGATGATTTCGGGAACGGGTAATTTTGTTACAGTTTGTTTCCGATGAACTCTGACTCTCAAATTGAAGCTGCGGGCGAATCACATCTGTTGGTCGTTGATGACGACCTGGGTATTCGCGAGCTCCTGTCACGCTACCTTTCGGAGCAGGGATTCCGTGTATCTGCTGTAGAGGACGGCACGACCATGGATGCATGGTTAGCTGAAAACACTACTGACCTGGTTATCCTGGATCTGATGTTGCCGGGCGAAGATGGTCTTTCACTGGCGCGACGCCTGCGTAGCGAACATCAACTGCCCATCATCATGATCTCGGCCCGCGGTGAGGAAGTCGATCGCATAGTCGGCCTGGAGGTAGGTGCTGATGACTACCTGGCAAAGCCCTTTAACCCACGCGAACTGTTGGCGCGCGTCCGTGCGGTGCTTCGCCGTAATTGGCCAGTGACGGATCCCACGGAAGGAACCGACGACAACTTCACTTTCGGACCATTTATCCTCGATTTGACGAAGCGGGTTCTTTATCGGGACTCGACAGAAGTCGAGTTGTCGAGAGCCGAATTTGAGCTTCTCAGCGTTCTTGTTAAACATCCCAATCGAGTTCTCAGTCGCGATTTCATTATGGAATGTTTAAGTGGTATCGATCGAGATCCCTTCGATCGTAGTATCGACGTCCGCGTTACGCGGTTGCGACACAAGATAGAAGACGACCCGGCTCAGCCGCAATTCGTACGCACTGTGTGGGGTGTTGGCTATCAATTCACGCCCGAGGAGTCGCCTGCTTGAAACTGGCGCCCCGATCCCTGTTCGGACGTACCGCGATTACCATCGCACTGACCTTACTGGTGTTCATGGCGATTTCCATGGGCGCTGCTGTCTATTTCATCGCCATACCCATGGCGGAGCGGTCCGCCGACGATTTTGCTGCAGTCATAGTCTCAGCTGCGCATACGATGGAAAGCCTGCCCGAAGAAATGCATGCGCAACTCCAGCATCAGCTCCTGCTGGATCACGGTCTAATAGTGACCAAGCAAAAACCGACGCTGTCCGAGAAGGCGTTTGATGTGCCGTACTACGTGTTCTTTCGCGAATCGTTGGCCCGACGTGCCGGACAAGAACTCACGATCATTGAATCCGACAAGGGGCCAATCGTATGGGTAGACGTCCCCACCGAAGGACAAACGATTCGTATGGGGTTCGACAGAGAGCGGCTAGGCACCAATCCGCCAATCGTCTTGATATTGGCAATCGGTGTTGGCGCATTATTGACCCTGCTGACAAGTCTCATGGAAGTACGCCGGGTGGTCCGGCCACTTGCGCGAATGTCCGCCGCAGTTGAGGAAGTGGGGCGCGGGCATACACCACCCGCGCTTTCCGAGGATGGTCCTGAAGAGATCGCGACACTGGCTCGTGCGTTCAATCAAATGTCATCCGACATAAATGCGTTGTCGGAAAACCGAACCGTCATAGTGGCCGGTATTTCGCACGACCTGCGAACGCCGTTGACCCGCTTGGGGCTCGCAGTCGAAATGTTGGGTGAGGACTCGCAACCCGAGCTAATTGCCGGAATCCGACGTGACCTGGCGGCGATGAAGAGCCTGATCGGGCAGTTTCTGCAATTTTCTCAAGGGTTGGAACACTCGAACCCGGTCGAGCTTGATCTGGAAAAGATCCTGGAGGCGCAAGCGGCGGATCTGCGGCGCGATGGTACCGAAGTGCAAGTGAGCGGCTGCGGTTCCTGCCCATATCTTGCCGATCCCATAGCGTTGCAGCGCCTGTTGGCCAATTTGATGGAGAACGCTGCACATCATGGCGGCGGTGAGCCGATCCGTGTGCAGTTGCGATGCGACGAACGCGGTGTATCGATCGAGATTTGCGATCGTGGTCCCGGCATTCCCGCGGATCAGGTGGAGGCTGTATTCAGGCCATTCCACCGCCTGGAAATGGAGCGCAGCACCCGAACTGGCGGCAGCGGCCTGGGACTGGCCATTGCCCGCCAGCTCGCGAACAAACACGGTTGGACGATCGAGCTTCTGCCACGAGAGGGCGGTGGAACAGTGGCAAAGGTTGTACTACCCGTTACGCGCCGATCGTGAAGTGACGATCGTCGTTATCCACCCATAGTCACAGCTCTCTCTTCATCAGGATCCCGGCGCCCATGTCAGGGCTGCTGTCACTGAACCCAGCCAACGCGTAAAACTGAAGGCGCCAATTCTCGCTGATACGACGTGATACGAATCCGGTCAACTCCTGAACGGCGTCGTTACCGCTGATTGCTGACTCACGATAGTCGAACACCAGGCCGCCACGCACATCTGGCGTGAATTTGTATTTGCCGCCTAATGAGGCGGTCACAACGTCGTTGAGATCGATATCTGTTGGGTCACCACGAAATTTGTAACCAATTGAGCCAAACAGCGTGAGCTTGTCGGCGAACTTGTAGAAATCGGCCTGCACCGAGTAGTCGTTCTTGCCGGTGCCAAGACCTCTTTCTTCATCGGCTGTTGCGAATTTGACCTTTCCCGTCAGATCCATCGCGAGCCCAAGCCGGCGGTTATAAACAACGTCAAATACTGTGACGCTGCCGATTACATCGCCCAGGCCACTTTCTGTGACTATGTCTCCTGACCCTGACGGGGGCTCGGCGCCTGGATCGTAGATTAAGGTCCCTTCAGGGGCGCGTACGCTCAAGTAGGGCACTGTAAGGCGATACGAGATTCGTCCGCGACTCGCGGTTGCTGTTAGCGGAACGTAGAAATCGTCGATGTCCACATCACCGCCGTAGCGACCACTGGTGAAATCCATACCGGCCGATAAGGTGAATTCTGTGTCGTCGTCCTGCGCCAACGCTGTGGTGCCGGCGAGCATGATCAGGCACCCGAGCAACGGTACTATCTTCACTGCAGTTAGTTTCATTGTGCTGTCCTGAC
>CAYTNO010000316.1:0-3261 GCA_964439125.1 uncultured Woeseiaceae bacterium
CAGCCTGGGATTCTGTGAGATCCATCGTGCCGGTCCACTCTCCGCTTACCAATTTCGGCAGGTAGAGTTGTTTCAGTTCATCCGTCGCATGGACTTCAATGGTTTCGACGGTTCCGCTGGTCAGCATTGGGCACAAACCCAGCGCCAGATTTGCGCTTTGCCACATTTCTCCAGTTGCGGCACCGATAAGGGCAGGTAGTCCCATGCCGCCGAATTCCGGATCACAATCAAGCCCCTGCCAACCGCTTTCAACAAACAAGCGGTAGGCGTCAGAAAATTCGGTTGGTACTTTCACAACGCCGTTTTCCACGCTGCAGCCTTGTTGATCGCCGATGACGTTTGTAGGCCCCAGGACTTCGCGGGAAAACCTTGCTGCTTCATCCAGTATCGGTTCCAGGAGATCGTCAGTCGCGTGCTCGAATGTGGGCAACTTGATGATCTCGTCCAGCTTAGAAAGTTCGTTAATCACGAAATTCAGATCTGCGAGTGGGGCGATGTATTCAGTCATGGTATTTCCCGTCGTTTAGGGGCTAGCGACGCTAATTGCGGCCAAAATCCTCTTGCGTAAACAACCTCTGCATGCTCGCATCGGTCGTACGATCAACTCTATCTCGAATCTTCCTGACGAGACCAGCGCGGATATCACGTATGTCGTCGAGATCACTGCCCAGGCGAGTCAATCGGAGCACGGATAACATCGACAAAAACAAGCCCGCCTGGGCTTCTAGCAGTCGAACCGAGGCGAGAAAGCTGAACGACAGTGCGACAATCGCAAGCAGCGCCCACCAGGGGCCGGCATTGATGCCGACGAGTATCGCGATCGCAAGGTACAACAACGGTAGTAGCAAAATTGTCGCCAGGACTTTCAGTGTTGCTATATCGTCGTCTTCATAACTGAAACGCTCACCGACCGTTGCGGCGATCCATCCGACCGGCAGATGTAATAGCGCGCCGGGCACCGCCAGTGGTAGCAATGCAAGCATGGTCAGCCCACGCAACAGCAATTTGCGAGACGCATCAGCCAGTGTCACGGGTTGACGCAGTTGATGATCTTTGAGGCCAAGCATATCCAGCCGAGCCTGGTAATCTTCGACTTCCAGGCTTAATGCTTGCAGTTCCGGTTGATGCATGTCCTTCAGGTACTGCTCCACGAATCGACGGTTTAGCTCGATGTATTCGCCGGGAGTCAGTGATGCTTTCGCAGGCTTGTATAAGCGGCGCACCGTCTGAATGATACGTAGTGTTCTCCAGTCCGGCGCATTGAGGGTCACACTTGCGAGTGCTTTGGCGAGATGATCCGTAAGTTCTCGAACGGTCTGCCGCTCATCCTGCTTGTAGTCCTGCATCCAGGCATCATCGATGACAATTGGGTCGCCGAATTCTATAAGCACCTGGCTCCGAAATCGGTGACGGTGAATGTAATTCAGGCCACACGGGACGATTTTGATCTGAACCTTGCCCCTTGCCGCGACAGCAAGAGCAACTCGAGCTGCACCGGTCTTGAGTTTGCTCAGTTGTGACTCAACGTGGCTGATACCTTCCGGGAAGATACCCATGCAGTTGCCTGACTCAACAACCTCATAGAGTTTTGCAAACGCTTGCTCGTTGCTTAGCTCACCACCCATTTCATCGCGCGAGTAGACCGGCACAGCGCCACTCGCATCGAGGGCGGGCGCAAGCAGGCGGTATTTCCAGAGCTTCGCATTCGCCATGAAATGCAGTGGCCAACGGCCGCACTTTGCGGTCAAGAGCCAACCATCCATCAGGGCATTTGGATGGTTGCCTGCGAATATGACGGGGCCGTCAGAGGGCACGTTCTCGATGTTGACGACGTCTATACGGCGGAAAAAAGTACTCGTGATGACACGAACAAGCCAAATGATCAGGCGCTGAAACATGCAGTTCCGCCAGGAAGCCCCCAGAGCTTCCTACCTTGCGATGTTGACTGGTTGCTGTCAAACGCTAGATTGGCTCAAACCTCGCCTGGAAAAAACGTAGCATTTCCGGTTCGTAAGTGAACCGCAAGCCTTTGATTTCATTGCGTTGTTCCATTACGCCTGTAACAGCGCCGACGGTTACGTCCATATGCGCTTGCGTATATACACGCCGCGGAATTGTCAGTCGGACAAGCTCCAGGTTTGGTTTGTAATTCTCGCCGGTTTCTTTATTACGGCCGGCCGAAACGATGCCACGTTCCATGGAGCGCACCCCGGAATCGAGATACAAGGCCGCCGCCAATGCTTGCGCCGGAAACTGTTCCTGTGGAACGTGCGGTAGCATCTTGCTTGCATTGAGGAATACTGCATGACCGCCAATCGGGTTAACAATTGGAACTCCTGCTTCCCTGAGTTTTCGCCCAAGGTATTGCACCTGGCCAACACGCGCGTGGATATGTTCGTCCTGGACGCTCTCTGTTATTCCGATCGCGAGTGCCTCCATGTCGCGCCCGGCCATGCCACCGTAAGTGTGCAGGCCTTCATAGACGACAACCAGACCACAGGCTTTTTCATAAAATTTGGCGTCGTTCATCGCCAGGAAGCCACCGATATTCACCATCGCATCTTTCTTGGATGACATCGTAGCCGCGTCGGTAAGGTCGCAAATTTCGTAGACGATCTCTCTAATTGTCTTGTCGTTGTAGCCGTCTTCGCGCTGCTGAATAAAATGAGCATTCTCTGCAACTCGGGTCATGTCGTGCACGAGCATGACATCGTGTCTGTCGCACCAGGCGCGTACCTGTTTCAGGTTTTCAAGCGAGATTGGTTGGCCGCCCGCCATGTTGACGCAAGTCGCGATGCAAACGTACGGGATCTTGTCTTCTCCGACTTCATCGACCAATGCATCCAACTTGTCGAAGTCTACGTTGCCCTTGAACGGATGCTCCGATTCAGCGTCGTGAGCCTCGTCGATAATAATGTCCACAAACGTTGCACCAGCCAACTCCTGATGCAGGCGGGTCGTCGTGAAGTACATATTGCCCGGCACGTAGTCACCCGGCGAAATCAGGATCTTGCTCAGGATATTCTCTGCACCGCGACCCTGGTGGCAAGGAACCATATAGCGGTAGCTGTAATACTCCTCGACCGTGTCTCTAAGATGATAAAAATTGCGGCTGCCCGCGTACGCCTCGTCGCCCATCATCATTCCCGCCCATTGGCGGTCACTCATCGCGCCAACGCCGGAATCGGTTAACAGGTCGATATATACATCTTCGGAACGCAGCAGGAACGTGTTGTAGCCTGCTTCTTTAATGGCCGCCAG
>CAYTNO010000317.1:0-3261 GCA_964439125.1 uncultured Woeseiaceae bacterium
GATTAGTATTTGTCGCGGCTAAAGCCGCTCCCACAGTTCTTACACACAACCCACATAGCTGAATAGCATTTGTGGGAGCGGCTTTAGCCGCGACTATTCCACGATCATAAAGTGGATCGCGAGTGACGCACCGGGTGACTCGACACGACCAAGACCGATCGTACCCTCGCCTCTGATCTCTGCAGAATCGCGGCGAATAAACGTTTCCTCGCCCTGAAGATTCTGCACAAACGTGCCATTGGTGCTCTGGTCGACGAGTACGAATTTGCCGCGACGCATTTCAACTTTGGCGTGAATCCTCGATATCAAGTTACCCTTGATGACGAGATCATTATCTTCTGCGCGGCCCAGAATGACGGACTTTCGTTGGTCATTAACTTCGACGTTCTGGTCGCGAAACTTCAGGATAAGCCTCGCAGCCTTTTTTGCTTTGCTCTCCCACTCGATGGTCGGCAACATGCTGGTTGCTTCTTCGGGGTTCCAGAGGAATTCATAAAGCGCAACTTCATCAAGTTTGCCGCGAACCGTCGCTACGTCGATTTGCCGTGTTTGCTTCCTAAACTCCGGATTCATGCGTTCAACCGTGCCACCCGAAATCACAATTTGGCGTGCCTTGGCTTGTGAAGTCATTCGATTCGCGGTGTGGACCGCTGCGCCGAAAATATCGTTCTGCTCCTGGACCACGGGACCGAAATGACAGCCGATACGAATCGACACCGGTATGCGATCGTCCTGCTTGGCATCGGCTGAAATTCGTGACTGCATCACTACCGCCGCGCTCATCGCATTTTCAACAGTTGAAAACGTCGCCATCACTTCATCGCCAATGGTTTTGATGACGGTTCCATCGAACTGGTGAGTGGCATCTTTCATGACATCCAGACACAGGGCGACGGTCTCGCTGGCTTTTGTATCGCCAAACTTGTCGTACAGTTGTGTACTACCGACGACGTCGGCGAACACGATTGCAACTTCAAGATCCTTTGCCATAATGTGTCTGCAACTACCTAAATTCTAAGGCTATTTCTCAGCAACAATATACGCTATCCAGGCCAGATCTGCCTCACCCTTTTCGTCCGGTGTGAACTCGCCGTTGCCTTCGCCGTCCTCATCCTCACCTTCCCAATACACAGTCGCCTTGCTAAAACCCGCTTCCAGCAACAGATCGCGCAACTCCGGCGCGGTGTACATACGCCATGAATAGCTGAATGCCTTTTTGATTTTCGACCCGTCCGGAAATTTGAAGTGAATGTAGCACTGTATGTGGTTGGTGACAGGATGAAACTTGGCCTGGTGCCATATATACGTAAAACCGTCGTGCTTGGTTTTCTCTTTCGTCTCTTCGAAAGACTCCGGCCCGCCAAACATATCCATGAAAAGGACGCCGTCATCTTTCAGGGCGTCGTAGCAACGACGCATGTAACTAAGCATCTGGGCGCGTTCTTCAAATATCCAGTAACTGAAATTGAATGCTGCCAGGATATCGACTTTGGGTGTTTCGACCGTTTGCACGTCTGACTGCATCAGTTTGACACGGGCCTGCTCTTTGGCTGTCAGCCGGCCAACGCGGTTGACGCGCCCCCACTCCAGCACGGAGGCGTCGATATCAACGCCGAATGCCTGGTACTCGGAGCCCTGGCGAACCCACTGGCATGCCGCACTTGCCGTGCCGCAGAAATCCTCGCGGAACAAGTAGGCGCTACGCCCGCTTAGCTGTTTAAACGTCGTTTGCAGGAACTCGATTTCGTTCTCGACGTTTTGTACGGACTCTTCATAGAGCTCATGGAGGTCGGCCTGCTCGGCCATTGTCGGCCGGTTTCCCATTTTGGAAGATTTCACGCTCATCGGCAGTTGTTCACTCAATCGGATGATAAGGGCCGTGCATTGTAGCGAACTACGCGGCAATCGGCATTGCTTCAATTGCAGCTTTGATAACCTCGACGCCAGAATCTTCCTTGAAAGCATTTTCCGATAAGTATCGTCGCCACGCGCGCGCGCCCGGTTGGCCAGCGAAGAGCCCCAGCATATGGCGCGTCATACGGCCAAGCTTTTCACCTTGCGCCAGCTGCTCTTCAACATACGGAATCATTCTCTCGACTACGTCGCGACGATCCGGGCTTTGCCAGTTCGGGTTGCGATGCTGCTCCAGCTCGGCGAGAAAATACGGGTTGTGATAAGCCTCGCGACCAATCATCGCACCGTCGACATGCTGCAAGGCATCGTCGACCTGCCCGATCGTCTGTAATCCCCCATTAATCACGATTTCGAGCTCCGGGCGGCGCTGTTTTAATTTGAACACCCTGTCGTAATTCAACGGCGGCACGCTTCGGTTCTGTTTCGGGCTGAGACCATCGAGTATCGCGATTCGCGCGTGAACGACGAACTTATTGCAACCCGCTGCCGCAACAGTATCCACAAAACGCAACAGGAACTCATCGTTATCCTGGTCGTCGATGCCGATTCGATTCTTCACGGTGACTGGCACGTCTACCTCTGCGCGCATCGCCCGCACGCACTCTGCGACAATCTCGGGACTCGACATCAAACATGCACCAAACTGACCACTTTGTACGCGGTCGCTGGGGCAGCCGACGTTGATGTTTATTTCGTCAAAGCCAACCTTGGCGGCGAGCATCGCCGCTTCTGCCATTAGCGCCGGATCGCTGCCACCGAGTTGCACGGCAATGGGATGCTCCACCATGTCGTAACGCAGCAACTCATCGGCGTCGCCAAAGTGAATGGCGTTAGCCGTCACCATCTCGGTGTATAGCCATGCACTGGGGCTCAGAAGCCGCATGAAGTAGCGGCAGTGCTGGTCGGTCCAGTCCATCATGGGAGCAACCGCAATTCGCGAGCCTATTTGCATATCGACCTTTTCAGTCATATTCTACTTTTAAATCAATACGTTATTGCTAACTATTTTGTACTGATTTTGTACCTATTGTCGCCCTTTTAGTGCGACATCGAGCGCATGTCGCACCGTGTCGCACCCGAAATCGGGCTCATGTCGCACCGAAATCAGCAGATCTGAGAGTTTTTTCATGGCCACAATCAAAACCCGTCAACG
Source organism: uncultured Woeseiaceae bacterium (assembly GCA_964439125.1). Lineage (GTDB taxonomy): Bacteria > Pseudomonadota > Gammaproteobacteria > Steroidobacterales > Woeseiaceae > UBA1847. Next base: position 3,068 of record CAYTNO010000317.1, read on the forward strand.
CAAAGACGGCAGTCTAGCGTATCTCAGCGAAGTTCGAATCAAGCGTGACGGTGAGATCATTCATCGAGAGTCGAGGACGTTCGACCGACGCGCACAAGCCAAAGCTTGGGCCGAGAATCGAGAAAGGACACTCGCAAAGAAGAGACCGGCTGCGAAGCGACCAGCAAGACCGAAACCGGTGACATTGCGCAGCG
>CAYTNO010000318.1:0-3251 GCA_964439125.1 uncultured Woeseiaceae bacterium
TGGGCGCGTTTGCGTCACTGGCGCTGCTTTGCTTTTCGGCCGGAGCATGGGCAGACAAGGTTTCCGAGGTCTTCGAATGCGAACTTGAGAAAGGCAAAACGCTTGCCGATGCACAGGCGGTCAACACGAAATGGCTGGCCTTTATGAAAGCCAAAGTCAGCAAAGACATTACCAGCGTGGCCGCCACAACGGTGGTGGGCAAGTCCAAGGGTTTTCTGTACGTCGATACCTATCCTGATATCGCGACCTGGGCTGCCGGCAAGGCAGCGCTGCAGACTGACGAGGGCAAGGCCATCGAAAGTGGCTTTGATGACGTCATGGAATGCGACAAAAACAAACTGTATAGACTCCAACCCACCGAGTAGTCGCGCAGCATTTGGGAGAGAATCCTGTTGACTCGATGTTCAATCCTACGGGTGTGGACGATCACCACGCCGATTATCCTGTTGCATCTTGCCGGTGAATCCGCCGCGCAAGCGCTTCCCGATCACGACAACGGTCCTCTGACTGGAATTTTCGGCTTTCCGGAGAGCACCGAAGGCGGTCAGATCATCGGTCGCGGCCAACACGCTTGGGATACTTCTTTAATCATAGCGAGCCACAACGTCGACGAAACCAGTGACGGCGAAGACTTGCGTCTCGATGGAGAAACCACCCGACTGGCACTGACTTATCGATACGGGTTTTCCGATAAGCTCGACGTCAGCATCGAGGTGCCCTACCTGTCGCACCGATCGGGAAGCCTCGACTCACTTATCGATGACTTCCACGACGTTTTGCCATTTGTGGGTGGCGGAGCGCGCGCAAAACGCGAGCAGGACCAGCTCGAAATCTTTTACGCGGACTCGCAGGAAACATTTATAGACGTGACCAATAACGCAGATGGCATCAGCGACATTCGCTTGCTGGCTGGATGGCAGCTGTCGGAAGCGGAGGGCCGCAGTACGGCGTTGCGATTTGGCGTCAAATTACCGACAGGCGACAGCGATGAGCTATTGGGCAGCGGCGGTACCGACATCAGCCTTGGACTTGCGAGCGACGTTACTGGCTTTTGGGGAAACCCAAAACTGAGCAGCTTCTATCGCGTCAATGTTACCTATTTGGGCGAACCCGACCGACTGGCCGACCGGTACAAGGATCTTGTTGGCCAGCTCTCATTCGGACTCGGCTATCACGTGCACCGAAACGTGGAGCTCAGACTACAGGGTCGGATGCGCAGTGCGGTCTATGACTCGGAAATCGATAACCTGGGAGCAACGTCCGCGGCACTGATTTTCGGTGCCGATTTCCGTATTTCAAATCGCTATCGGCTTGTGCTTTCGGCGGGCGAGGATGTAAGAGTTGGATCCGTTCCGGACGTATCTTTTCAGATCGCACTTAGATACACCGGCCAGGAGTAGTATCCCCGACTCTTCGGTACTTTTATGATCAGTCATGACTGAAGACATTATCGTTCGACGTGCCCGGGTTGAGGATATTAATGCTCTGGCCGATCTCGCGGCGCGATCATTTCGTGAAGCATTTGCGGCCGACAACGACGCGAAAAACATAGAAGACTATGTGAGTTCTTCGCTAACGGCTGAGCGCATTCGTAACGAATTTGATGATACTGCCAACATATTCCTGATCGCCTGCCGCGGCGGTCACATTGCTCCCGTCGGCTACGCGAAACTATGCGCGACAAGTGAAGACCCGAGTATCGATGATCAAAACACTATCGAGATCGAGCGAATCTACGCAGACCAGGCTGAAATCGGCCGTGGCGTTGGCGCGGCATTGATGCGCACCTGCCTGGATATGGCGGAAGATCTAAAGTGCCAAACCATTTGGCTCGGCGTTTGGCAGCAAAACGAACGTGCAATCCGTTTCTACGAGCGATGGGGGTTTGCAACCGTAGGCGTCCGCCAGTTTGCCCTGGGATCTGATCTGCAAAAAGACAAGGTCATGGCCAGACGGCTGGCGTAAGACCGCGGTTGGGACGTAGTTACTTACTCCCGCACTTGATTTCAAGTGACGCAAAGTCGTACAGAAAGGCGGGTGCCTCCGACGCTTTCTGACCCACGTTGCCATTGCTGCCATCAGGGTTCGAATCGGACCTCATCCACGGACCATACTTGATGTCACCACCCACGTGATACGACGGCCGCACGGACCACCGGTAGCTTTGGCATGCCTCCAGATTCGCGGCAACGGTGTGCTGAGAACCCTGAATTTGTTTCATTGAATACACCGGCCGATGCAAATCGTAGATTTCCAGGTCGTAGTGGATTTTTGTTGCGTCGATCCCCGCTGCCCACGCGGGATCTGCATCACTGCCAGGCAAGCTCAACTCCCAGGCCAGGGTCGGGGCCAGCGATTTGCTGGTACCGTCCCACCGGTTCTTCTTGCTCACACGGACGCTGCTGGATTTGAGCGGAATCAGGGTGTGCGCGATAGCAGCCGAGTCGAATACCTGGGCCGTTATCTCCCGCCCAAAGTAATGTCGCGCGAAGTTGGCATAGTCGCGCCACACGGCGTTGTTGTTCTTCGTCCAGTTACTCAACGTGTCGCGATCCTGGTACTGAATCGTCGTCTCATACACATCCGTATCATCACTGCGGCGCTGCATCGTCGCAGTGACCGTGGCAGTAATGATCGCTTCATTGCCGTCGACGTCGATCGTAAGGTCTCGAATGCCGACATACAGGATCGCGTCGGTATCAACTGGCACCGGCGTTTCACGCGCGAACAAGTCTGGCTCCAGGTTCGGTGCCTCTCTTATTTCGAAATACACGTCCGATGCGATTTTTTCGTTGACGAGTTGCTGGCTTGATGCCTCAACCAGGTCCTTTGCTAGCGCATCCCGAAATTTCTGGATCTCGCTTTGGGTTGCACCGGCAATGCCGCCGGCAATCATGCCGGGCAACTGCAGGATGGGGATCGGAATGCTGAGATTTACAGGACCAACCTCTGTGCGAATCGTGCTTGCATCCGACCCAGCTACCATCCCACCAGTAATGCCGTAGGTGGACTTTCTGTAAGTACCATCGACCGCCTCATTTACGGGACTCTCGCCCGGTTTCAGGACGACCTTCGTGATTGATGCCCTCAGGGCCTCGGACATCGGTACGCCCTGAACGGGCATTGGAGACGAAACACCCTGGGCTTGCACGACCGCGCTGGCGGAGATCGCTACTGCCGTTCCGAGCATGAGCGACGCCGCCCGACCAATGAACGTACGAATAGAACTGCGCTTGTGTTCTTGTTCTTTC
>CAYTNO010000319.1:0-3237 GCA_964439125.1 uncultured Woeseiaceae bacterium
ATGTAGGTACGACGGTGGCCGCGGATCTCCGCCTCGTCGCGCACACCGCCGAGGCTCATGCGCACGAACTTGCGATTGGTCGAACGCGCAATGCTCTGCCCCAACGACGTCTTACCGACGCCCGGAGGTCCAACGAGACACAATATAGGCCCTTTCAGGCGCTTCACGCGCTGCTGCACGGCCAGGTACTCGAGAATGCGCTCCTTGACCTTTTCCAGCCCGTAGTGATCCTCTTCGAGGATCTCCTCGGCACGTTTAAGGTCCTTGAGTACTTTGCTGCGTTTCTTCCACGGCGCTTTCAGCAACCAGTCGATATAGTTGCGAACCACGGTGGCCTCGGCCGACATCGGTGACATCAGCTTGAGTTTGTTGAGCTCGGAGGTCGCTTTTTCCTTGCCCTCTTTCGACATACCGGCCTTGGCGATCTTGTCTTCAAGATCACCGAGTTCGTTCGGCGCGTCTTCCATCTCGCCGAGTTCCTTCTGAATAGCCTTCATCTGCTCATTCAGGTAGTACTCGCGCTGGCTTTTTTCCATCTGCTGCTTAACGCGGCTGCGTATGCGTTTTTCGATATGCAGCACATCGATCTCGCCCTCGATAATGCCGAGGATCTGTTCGAGGCGGGCTCGGACATCCTGGATCTCGAGAACTTTTTGTTTCTCAGAAAGTTTGAGCGCCATGTGTGCCGCAACCGTGTCGGCGAGGCGTCCAGGCTCATCAATGCCCGACAGCGAGGTCAGAATCTCGGGCGGAACCTTTTTGTTGAGTTTCACGTACTGTTCAAACTGCGCGATGATCGAGCGCACAAGCACATCAATCTCGCGCTCGTCGTGGCGGTCGTCTTCGCTCAGGAGTGAAATCTCGGCCGAGAAGTAATCGGTGACATTCAGCCGGTCGATCAGCGCCCGCTCCGAACCCTCGACGAGTACCTTCACCGTTCCGTCCGGAAGTTTTAGCAGCTGCAGGATAGTCGCGAGCGTGCCTACTTCATATAAATCAGCAGGTTGTGGATCGTCCAGCTCCGCTTTCTTCTGTGCAACCAGCAGGATTCGCTTGCCGGCAGCCATAGCCGTATCGAGCGCAATGATGGATTTATCGCGGCCAACAAACAGCGGAATAACCATATGCGGATAGACAACAACGTCGCGGAGCGGAAGAACCGGAACTCCGGACAGGTCGTCTACTACTTCAACGTCGGTGGTTAGATCGTTCTCAGACACCAGGTTTACCTCTTAAAGATACTGCCAACGGACATGTGTCCAATGACCAGTTTTTCAAGCCTGCCAATACAAGCCGGGTAATACTATTGTGTCTACGCCCCGTCGGAGCCTGTCGGTCGCTGTGGCTCCTGCTGCTCGATGTTCACAGTTGGCGTTTCTTCCGACTCGTAAATAACGTACGGCTGGGTTTCGCCAGTGACCACAGCCTCGTCGACGACCACTTTCTTCGCGTCGGTCGCTGACGGCAGGTCGTACATCGTGTCGAGCAGCACATTCTCGAGGATTGTGCGCAGGCCACGAGCACCGGTCTTGCGTTCCATCGCGCGACGCGCAACGGCAGTCAGTGCGTCGTCGCGAAATTCGAGTTCGACGCCCTCCATTTCGAACAGCTTGTGATATTGCTTCGTAAGCGCGTTTCTGGGCTCGAGAAGAATCCTGACAAGAGCTTCCTCATCGAGTTCTTCAAGGGTCGCCACCACTGGCAAGCGACCGACGAACTCGGGGATGAGCCCGTAGCGAATCAGGTCCTCTGGCTCAACTTCACCCAATAACTCGCCAATGCTCTGCTCGTTCTCTTCGGTCTTGATGTCAGCTACGAAGCCGATGCCACTCTTGGATGAACGATTCAGAATAATTTTGTCGAGGCCCGCGAAGGCGCCGCCGCAGATAAACAGGATGTTGCCCGTGTCGACCTGCAGGAATTCCTGCTGTGGGTGCTTGCGGCCGCCCTGGGGTGGCACTGATGCGATCGTGCCTTCAATAAGCTTCAGGAGTGCTTGCTGAACGCCCTCACCCGATACGTCGCGGGTAATTGACGGATTGTCCGACTTGCGCGAAATCTTGTCGATCTCGTCGATGTAGACAATGCCCGTCTGCGCTTTATCGACGTCGTAGTCGCACTTCTGCAGCAGCTTCTGGATGATGTTTTCTACGTCTTCACCGACATAGCCTGCCTCGGTGAGCGTCGTCGCATCTGCGATCGTGAACGGTACGTTGAGGAGGCGCGCCAGCGTCTCGGCCAACAATGTCTTGCCGCAACCCGTCGGGCCGATCAGCAGGATATTGCTCTTGGCGAGTTCGATGCTTTCTTTGGAACGCTCGTCGAGACGATCGTTGAGCCGCTTGTAGTGGTTGTAAACAGCGACGGACAGTACTTTCTTGGCGCGTTTCTGGCCAATGACGTACTCGTCGAGGATGGCGTTGATCTCTTTCGGCTTGGGCAACTTGTCATGCCCTGCCTCGGTCGTGTCCTCAAGCTCTTCGCGAATAATGTCGTTGCAAAGCTCCACGCACTCATCGCAAACGAACACAGAAGGGCCTGCAATCAGCTTGCGTACTTCGTGCTGGCTCTTGCCGCAAAAAGAACAGTAAAGGAGTTTGCCGTCCTCGTTCTTACCGCGGGAATCGTCGCTCATACAGTTGGTGGCCTTTGTGACATAAAAATCAGCGTGTTACGGCATTCGGAGAGTATATAGCACGGCGCTTTTCGAGGTGCAAAGCACTCCGTCCCATTTGCGGCACGCAGTTCATATAACTATTTGATATTTAAGGGATCAGTCGCTCGACGAATCGCTCATATCCTTGCGTTCGGCCAAGACCGTGTCAATGAGTCCGTACTTCTTGGCGTCTATTGCGCTCATGAAGTTGTCACGCTCCAGATCCTGCTCGATCTGCTCGATCGTCTGGCCCGTGTGCTTGGCCATGATGTCGTTGAGGCGGGATTTGAGCTCCAGCACCTCTTTGGCGTGGATGCTGATGTCCGTTGCCTGGCCCTGAAAACCGGCACTGGGCTGATGCACCATGACCCTCGAATGCGGCAGAGAAAAGCGCTTGCCATTGGTACCACCGGCAAGCAGCAAAGCGCCCATCGACGCAGCCTGGCCACAGCAGATAGTGCTGATGTCGCAATTAATGAACTGCATCGTGTCGTAAATTGAGAGACCCGCTGTCACCGACCCGCCCGGCGAATTGATATACAGGTGGATGTCCTTGTCTGCGTTCTCCGACTCGAGAAACA
>CAYTNO010000320.1:0-3233 GCA_964439125.1 uncultured Woeseiaceae bacterium
CCATCCCAGACATCTTCAGGCGCAATTGTAATGCCTCGAGGCAACAGGCTCCTGAAGTCGGCGAATTCGCGGATGGAATTTGTGAGCCCGGTACGCATGCCATTAACATGAGTTCCGCCCTGCGGGGTTGGAATCAGGTTAACGTAGCTTTCGCTGATCGCCTGCCCGCCTTCAAGCTGCCATACAGCGGCCCAATCGACGGCCTCGTTGTTGCCGGTCAGGCTCCCCGAGAATGGTTCAGCGGGCAGCAACTCACCGCCGCCGATGGCCTCGACCAGGTACTCTTCAAGACCACCTGAGTAACACCACTCAATTTTTTCTTTCGTCTGCTCGATGTCGAGCTTGACCGTCAGCCCGGGACAAAGCACTGCCTTGGCACGCAGCGCGTGCTTGAGTCGCGAGATGGAGATCTTTGCAGAATCGAAATACTGCGGATCAGGCCAGAAACGAATTGTCGTGCCAGTGTTGGCTTTTCCAACAGTGCCTACCACTTCAAGCTTGCCGCGTTTCTTGCCGCCGGCGAAGCTCATGTTGTATTCCTTGCCGTTACGGCGGATCCAGATCTCGAGATTCTTGGATAACGCGTTTACGACCGACACACCAACGCCGTGCAGGCCGCCCGAGTACTGGTAATTGTCGTGATTGAATTTGCCGCCCGCGTGCAGGCGCGTCAGGATCAGCTCGACGCCGGGTATTTTTTCTTTCGGGTGCTTGTCAACGGGCATGCCGCGTCCGTCGTCAGCGATTTCGAGCGAGCCGTCTTTGTATACGGTGACTTCGATTTTCTTGCAGTGGCCAGACAACGCTTCGTCGACGCTATTGTCGACAACTTCATGGGCGAGATGATTTGGCCGCGTGGTGTCGGTGTACATACCGGGCCGGCGCCGTACAGGTTCCAGCCCGCTAAGGACCTCAATGTCCGCAGCGTCGTAGCGATTAGCCATTTAATAAGTTTTCAGAGGTTGCCAAGCGAAGCACGGGCGGATTCTAGCTTGAATTCGAGGGACAGGCACCTTAATTAAGGTCATTGTTCCCCGAATTAGTCGAGATCACCGAGCAGTGAGACGCGAATATTGTCGGCAATCGGCGAGATTCTGACCTTGTAGTTTTCATGGTCGATGCCAGCGGTCAACTCCGCGCCATCCTTCAGAGCAGCCACTTGGTCGTTGGATAGCTCGAAGCGCATGAAGTGAACGGCCGACGTCTTTGTTTCATCCGCACGTACCAGATCCTCATCAGCGACCGCGTAACACTTGTCCAGCTCGCCAACCTGCAAATAAACAAGGTTTTCGATATCCACAAGTTGCGTCAACATTTCGCGACGCTCTTCTTCTTCCGGAAATTCGACCATGAACGTCGCTTTCCAGTTCGAGCCATCGGGTATCAGCGGATTGTAGGCATCAAGTTCTTCGTTGATGCCATCGGCCTCGAAAATGCGCTCAATACGCAACATTTCCTGGACCTGGTACTGCATCGTCAAGCGGTCTTCGAAATACAGCGCTGCATTGGTGCCAAGTGCCAGACGTCTGTTGCGCTTGTGCTGCAAAACTTTGTCGCGAAAGGCATCGCGAGCTTCGGAGTATTGCTCGAGGCTGTACAAATCGTCCCGTGTGAGTTTTTGCATTACTGTCAAAGTCCGTATGCGAATTTAAGAAGTCCCATCGGGTTTTCCGCATCATGGCCGTCGACGCCTTGAGCTATTTGCTCGGCTGCCATTGGACAATCACTGGTGAAATGATCGGCTTCTGCCTTCTTCACCTTGTTAACCACGGGGCGTGCGATCTTTCGGGAGATGTCGTGAAACTCTTTCTTTACAGCGTAGGTACCGTCGTGACCCGAGCAACGCTCTATCGCATCAACTTGCGTATCCGGTACAAGCTGCAAGAGGTCTCGCGTTTTGAGGCCAATGTTCTGCACCCGCAGATGACATGGCACCTGGTAAGAAACTTTGCCCAATGAGTTCTTGAACTCTGTCTTCAGTTTGCCGTCCTTGTAGCGCAACATCAGGTATTCGAACGGGTCAAACATGGCGTCACGAACTTTGAGAACGTCCGCGTCGTTCGGGAACATCAGCGGCAGTTCCTGTTTGAACATTAGCGTGCACGACGGAATCGGCGTGACGATGTCCCAGCCTTCGTCAACCATCGCTGCAAGAATCGGAATATTGATGTCTTTGGCTCTCGCGACGGCCTCAAGGTCACCCAGCTCGAGCTTCGGCATGCCGCAACAGACCTCTTTCTCCGCTAATGCGACAGGAATGCCGTTGTGCTCGAAGACCGTAACGAGATCCTCGTCGATGGCTGGATGATTTCGGTTGCCGTAGCAAGTCGTATACAGAACGACCTTGCCGCTAGTGCTCGTGGTTGCCTCAGCTGTTTCGCCCGATGCGCCTCGATGGCTCTTGAGGCGCTTGCGAGCAGGCCTGGAGTGGTAATCAGGGACAGGCGCATCGCGATGCACACCAAGCGTGCTCTCTAGAAGGCTGCGTCCCAGCTTGCTGCGGTTCGTCGCGTTGACTATCTGGGCGACAACCGGAATGCCGGCGAGCTTGCCCACCCTATCTGTCGCGCTGAGAACTTTGTCCCGCAGCGGCGCACCCTGCTGCTTGAAGCGTGCGGCTTTGGCTCTGAGCATCAGGTGCGGGAAGTCAATATTGAATTCGTGCGGCGGCACATACGGACACTTGCTCATATAGCACATGTCGCACAGGTAGCAGTGATCAACGACGTCCCAGTAGGCCGACTTCGGAACCGTATCGAGCTCCATGCTCTCGGACTCGTCGACCGCATCGAACAATGTTGGAAACGAATTGCACAGGTTGAAACAACGTCGACAACCGTGGCAAATATCGAACACGCGCTCCAGCTCTTCAAAGAGCGCGGGCTCGTCGTAGAACTCGCTGGACTGCCAGTCGAGTGGGTGGCGAGTGGGAGCCTCAAGGCTCCCCTCGCGTCTATCGTTCATGCTAGTCGTCTAGTGAGTCGAGAGCTTTCTGGAAGCGATTAGCGTGCGAGCGCTCAGCTTTTGCCAACGTCTCAAACCAATCGGCGATCTCGTCGAAGTCTTCATCTCGAGCCGTCTTGGCCATGCCCGGGTACATGTCGGTGTACTCGTGCGTCTCGCCGGCAATTGCGGCCGCGAGGTTGTTAGACGTCGAACCGATCGGCAGGCCAGTTGCAGGGTCGCCGGTCTCTTCGAGATATTCGAGGTGACCGTGAGCATGGCCAGTTTCG
>CAYTNO010000321.1:0-3230 GCA_964439125.1 uncultured Woeseiaceae bacterium
AACATCCTCGTCGGCACCCTGTGCTAACTGCCCGACAAGCAAAAGTGCACACAGACTCAGTCGTCTCTTCAAAATGTAACTCCTAGTCTTCGTTGCTCGTTGGTACGAGTATTTCCCGCGATCCGTTCGACTGCAGCGGCCCTACGAGACCCGCAGCCTCCATCGATTCGACCATTCTCGCCGCGCGGTTATAACCGATCTTCAGGCGCCTCTGGACACCTGAAATCGAAGCCTTGCGCGTATCCATCACTACCCGCACCGCCTGGTCATAAAGCGGATCTTGCTCCGCGTCGGCGCCGGGCTGCACTTTGTCGATGCCGACCAGGCTTGGAGTTGGACCCGTTGGGCCGTCGAGAATTTCATCGAGATATTGCGGAGCAGCCGTTTTCTTGAGGTGCCGCACCACGGTATGGACCTCGTGGTCAGCAACAAATGCGCCATGCACGCGCGTTGGCACCGATGTACCGGGCGGCAAGTACAACATGTCGCCGTGACCAAGCAGGGTTTCCGCGCCCATCTGATCGAGGATGGTGCGCGAATCGACCTTGGCCGAAACCTGGAATGCGATGCGCGTTGGCACATTCGCTTTGATCAGACCCGTAATTACATCCACCGAAGGACGCTGCGTGGCCAGCAGCATGTGTATACCGGATGCGCGCGCTTTCTGTGCCAGCCTGGCAATGAGTTCTTCGACCTTCTTGCCGACGATCATCATCATGTCTGCCAGCTCATCGATGATAATGACGATATACGGTAGCGGTACCAGCGTTGGATGCTCGACGGGCTTGTCTTCGTCCTCGAGCGGTGGCCGCGTGAAGGTTGGGTCCTTAATGGGCTCGCCAGCAGCAATCGCTTCTTTGATTTTGCGGTTGTAGCCGCCGATATTGCGCACGCCCATTGCCGACATCAGACGGTAGCGCCTGTCCATCTCGGCTACGCACCAGCGCAACGCGTTGGCTGCTTCTGACATATCGGTGACGACCGGCGTCAGCAGGTGTGGAATGCCCTCGTACACCGACAACTCCAGCATCTTCGGGTCAACCATGATCAAGCGCACCTGCTCAGGCTGCGTCTTGTACAACAGGCTTAGCACCATCGCGTTAATCGCAACGGACTTGCCCGAGCCTGTCGTGCCGGCAATGAGCAAATGCGGCATCCGCGCAAGATCAGCAACAACGGACTGACCGCCAATGTCCTTACCCAATGCAAGCGTCAATGGCGAGGACGAATCATCATAGGCGCGCGATTTCAGAATCTCGCCCAAGGTCACCAGTTCGCGATTCTCGTTCGGAATCTCGAGGCCAACAAACGACTTGCCCGGAATAACTTCGACGACACGTACGCTTACGACAGACAGCGATCGTGCGATGTCTTTTGCGAGGCTCGAGATTTGGCTCACTTTTACGCCGGGAGCCGGATCCAGCTCAAACCGGGTGATGATGGGGCCCGGATGTACGGACTTGACCTCGACATCCACGCCAAAGTCCTTGAGCTTGAGCTCAACCAGTCGCGACATCCCCTCCAGCGACTCTTCCGAATAGCCCTTCGGTTGTATGGGAGGATCGTCGAGCAGCGATAACGGCGGCAATTCACCGGAGTCCGGCGACTCAAACAGCGGCACTTGCCGCTCGCGCTCAAGGCGAACGCTGGTCTCAAGCGCAGGCAACACCGGTTCGATACGTGGCCGTGAGCGCCCCGCCGTGCGCTTCTTTTCAACCTCGATTATGTCCTTGCGCACCGCGCTCTGGCGTCGTCCTTCCGCCCGGTCACGCAATTCGCCGATCTTGAACTGGGCTTTTTCATAGCCAAGCAGGCACCAGTGGCCGATACGGTCCATCACGCTGAACCACGAAATGCCAAGAAACAGGGAGAGCGATGCTACCCAGATGACGAACAGCAGCGTGCTCGCGCCAAGCAACTTCATCACGGCCTCCAGCCGCAAACCGACGATCCGGCCCATGATGCCGCCAGCCGTCTCATTGAAACCGGCCGGGGAAAAATGCAGCGTGGCCAGCGCACAGCTCGTTACGAGCGTCGCGACGAAACCGCTCAGGCGCAGCGTGTAATCCATGCGTGTCAGAATTTGTTGCGTCTTCTGCTCGCGATACAGCATCCAGCCAAGATAGACGACCATGACCGTAAACAAATAGGCCGGACGTCCGAAGAAATTGAACAACAGGTCGGCTGCGAGCGCGCCTACGTGGCCAACGCCATTGTTGACGTTGCCAGTGCTGGTCACCTGGCTGAAGCCCGGATCGGCCATGTCGTAGGTAAACAGCGCGTACCAAAGTATCATTGCCAGAACGCCGAACACGACCAGCGCGCCCTCTCGCAATGCGAGCGAGACCTGCGCGGATAAACCGGCTACTGTTTTAGTCTTCTTTTGGGCTCTTGCCATATCTACAGTAAACTAAATGTCGTCATTACCAAGCGGCATACAAACGCCCGCTTCATACCCTTGAAAGATCGACCGCTGGCCGTATTTCGTGGGATCAAGCGGGCAATAGTCGTGCCTGAACGAATAAGGACAAATTATACATGAGTGATTTGAGACATATGCGGCTTGTGATACTCGGCTCCGGCCCGGCCGGCTACTCGGCCGCCATTTATGCGGCGCGCGCGAACCTCGATCCGGTCGTTATAACCGGCATCGAACAGGGCGGCCAGCTGATGACAACCACCGACGTAGACAACTGGCCCGGCGACGTTGAAGGCCTGCAGGGACCGGATCTGATGGATCGTATGCTGCGCCACGCGCAGCGTTTCGATACCGAAATTGTCAACGATCACATCCACACCGCAGACCTGTCCGCACGTCCTTTCAAGCTCACAGGCGACTACGGCACCTACACTTGTGACGCTTTGATTATCTCAACAGGCGCAACGGCTATGTATCTCGGCCTCCCTTCCGAGGAAGCTTTCAAAGGCCGTGGTGTATCTGCTTGCGCAACCTGCGACGGGTTTTTCTACCGTGGCAAGGATGTCGCAGTCATTGGCGGCGGCAATACAGCCGCTGAAGAAGCCCTGTACCTGAGCAATATCGCGTCTAAAGTTACCCTGGTGCATCGGCGCGACGAATTGCGCGCCGAGAAGATCCTGCAAGACCATTTGTTCGAAAAAGAGAAAGAAGGAAAAATCGAAATTCGCTGGGACAGCAATCTCGACGAGGTGCTCGGCGACGATTCAGGCGTGACAGGTATGCGCATTAGAAGCGCCAAAGACGCCTCTGA
>CAYTNO010000322.1:0-3229 GCA_964439125.1 uncultured Woeseiaceae bacterium
GGCTGCCCCCTCGCGACTCTCTTCATTACGAGTTCACGGCGGAAGATCAATGGTACGAGAAGGTACGTCATCGCCATGAATGCTAGTGTCGTTCCCGCCACTACGGTGCCGTGGAAGTGACCCGGTACATACAAGGTGTTGTGCATAATCAGGTTGATCTGTTCAGTACCCATCACGACGCCGGAAATACCGCCAATAAAGCCGAAGAACACGAGCGACATGAACATGCCGGAAAACGCAGGATTACCCCATGGCGCCTTGCGCAGCCACTCGAACATGCCCTTGGTGAGCCCACGCCCACGCTGCGCCGCCTCGATCGCGCCAGGTACGCTCATGCCGTGAATCATGCTGCCAAGTACGGCCAGGTACATCGCATAACTGGTGTTGAATATCTTCCACTCCGCGCTCAGTCCTGGCTCGACCAGCAAATGGTGCGCACTTGCGAGTTGCAGGAACAGGATGTACATGAGGAACGCCATGCGGCTGATCTTCTCTGACAGTGGTTTGGCGCCAAACACCATCGCAGCTATCGCATACCAGACTGAAACATGTGCAGCGACGTTAATCTGTTGTGACGAGTGTCCCATCGCCCACCAGATGGTCTTATAGACCAGCGGATCAATGTGACCGACGAGGCCGACCGACCAGAGAAATGTCGGTATCAGAATGATGGCACCGGAGGCGATCGTAAATACGGCGATAATCGCCGCAGTCAGCGCGCCGAAGGTAACCAGCGGAACTGACCCTTCATAGGTCTTATCCCGTTTCGCGATCACAAGAGTGCCGAAGAAGACGCCGCAACCGATTAGCGCCCCGACCGCAAACAAGATGATGCCCAGATAGAAGCCAGGCTCCGCCATCATCGGCACATACGAGGTGAACATGACGCTCGACCCGCCTTGCAAGACCACGACATTCGTAATCAACGCACCAACAAGCATCATCCCGAACCCGGTCCAGGCCCATTTGGGACCGGCCAATCTTGAGTTCAAGAGTATCGCTGAGGCGAAATACAATATCGCCATTTCAAAGAAGATGCACCAAACCAGCAGTACGTCAAGGCCGTGGGCAGTAAGTGCCAGGTAAAACCAGTCTGCGGGAAGGAAATGAACGGCTGGCCAGCGAGTCAACGCGACCGACAGGCCAAACAGTCCACCGATCGCAAGAAACACGACAGCGGCGACGGCATTTGCCTTGATAAGTTTCTCAGCTGCCCGGTCAACTTTCAGACCGGTTGTCGGGCAGGTACGGTAATCGAAAAGTTTGCTCATGATTGCTACCCCTTACTCGACAACGTATATCTTGCCTACCATCGTGTGGTGGCCGATTCCGCAGAATTCGTTACAGACAACACCAAACTCGCCCGCTTTATCAGGCCTGACCGTCACGACCATGTCGTAGCCGGGGTGAACCTGAACATTAATATTGATGGGCTGTAACGAGAAACCGTGTTGCCAGTCCATAGAGGACATGTGCAAGCGGTAGCTTTGATCTTTTTCCAATTCCAGAATTGGCCACCATTGCCACAGTCTTGCGATGAGGTATACGTCACTTCCGGGTGGCGGATGAACGATCGGAAAACCGGCTTCCTCACCAACCGTAAACTCATCGATCATTTCCTGCGCATGTTCGGCAAATCGCTGCGGTTTGATCTTGTAGGCCTCGCTGGAGAGGTTCTGCTCTCCTGCGCCATGCCAATAGATCATCATGAAGAACATCGTGAGGCCCCAAAGGAAGGCGACGATTATCCAGATGAGTTCGACTTTGGCGATTGGCTGGCGCCACCAGATGCGCTCACTCGGTGGTGTAATTGCCATAACGTTATCCCCCTAGTCCGCTATCGGAATTTGGGTTATCTCAATGATTCCCCAAATGATGTAGAGCACCGTTGGCATTGCTACGCCAAGAACCAGTAGAAGGAACGGGTTATCGAGCACCCGTTGCATTAACGGAATTTGCTCTTGGTCGGGATCCGGTGATTGTTGTTCCCCGGTATTATTATTTTCGGGCATTTTCAGTCCCCCCTGGTCGACTATGACAGGTGTGCGCGTGAAATATCCCCATACGACACGCACACCAATTCCCATACTTTAGTCTTCGTCGAAAATAAAGTAAATCAGGGATTACCCGTATATAGACCAATCAGCTGAAAACTCACCAATGCGAGGGTTAGGAGGATGCCGAAGAAGAGCAGGGAACGGTATTTGAATCGCCGGCCCGCGGCGATTTCGATGCGATCGACGATCCAGTTGGATCCGAGAAACAGAATCGCGGCGACAAGCGTGAAGTAGACTATTTGCAACGAATCGTCTGCGAGTCAGGCGCGCATTTCCCGAATGCCGCTATCGTCCGCGATCAGGAGGATGTCAGCAGGGCGGTGTGCGAACAGACCAACGGTGATAATGCCGGGAATCTGATTTAACCGGGTTTCCATCTCTAGCGGGTTACCGATGTGCATGTCGTGCACATCGAGGATGTGATTTCCATTGTCAGTAACAAATCCCTCACGCCAGATCGGCTGTGTTCGTAGCTTGACAAGTTTGCGCGCCACGAACGCATGGGCCATGGGCAAAACCTCAAGGGGCAAGGGAAATTCACCGAGCATGCCAACTAATTTGGTCTCGTCCACAATGCAGACAAAACGCCTTGCTGCGTTTGCGATTACTTTCTCGCGGGTCAAAGCGCCGCCGCCGCCCTTGATCAGGTGCAAGCGTTTCGTGGCTTCGTCAGCGCCATCGATGTAAATATCAACGTCACCAACTTCGTTCAGCGTGGAAACTTCAAAGCCCTTTTGCTCCAGAAGCGTCGTCGACTCTCGGGAGCTTGAAACTACTTTGTCGATGCGGTCGGCGACGGTCGGCAGCAGATCTATTAGCTCGTTGACAGTTGAGCCGGTGCCGACGCCCAGAACCACACCCGGTTCAATAAACTCGAGTGATGCTTTGGCAGCGCTGCGTTTTTTCTCTTGGGCGTCCATATCAGGTGCTTAGTGTATACCGAAATGGGTCAACAAATTTAGACGTAGCGCACACAAAAGTGCCCGCAGAAGCGGGCACTTTGTGTTTGCTTGGAAGAAAACTGACCTTCCCAGCAGCTAAGGGCTAACGTTTCCGTCTGCGGGAAGCCTTTTTCTTCGTCTTACGTTTGGCTACCTTCCGTTTAGCCTTTTTCTTCGTCTTACGCTTCGTCTTACGTTTGGCTACTTTTTTCTTAGCCTTTTTCTTGGTCT
>CAYTNO010000323.1:0-3213 GCA_964439125.1 uncultured Woeseiaceae bacterium
TTCTTTCAGTTACCGATACGAACATGATGTTCATAACGCCGATACCGCCGACGAGTAGCGAAATACTTGTGGCCAGCAAACCAATAGCGAGGACAACTCCTACGACGCTGTTGAACGCACCCAACAACGAATCGAGCTTATTGATCGAAAAATTGTCGTCTTCAGCTGGCTTGAGCTTGCGGATCTTGCGCATTTCACCAATGACTTCGTATTCGAGTTCGCTCAGGTCAGAAATCGTCGACCCTTTGACCGCAATATCAACATCCGTGAATCGACGACCGCCGAACGACTTGACGAAGGTTGAAATAGGAATGAATACCTGACGGTCAAAGTTTGGGCCGCCCAGCGTGTTGCCACCCTGTTTCTCGAGGACGCCGGCGACTCGAAAATGGTAGGCACCAATATTTATTTCTTTGTTTAGCGGATTCACCGTGCCGAAGAGATCCTCCGCGACCTCCTGGCCAAGGATGACGGTATTCTTCTTATAACGAACATCGAATGCCATCAGGAAGCGACCGATCTCGGGCATGCGGCTTGTAATGATGGGCATTTTCTCAGTTGTACCAATAACCGTAATGGAATCCATCGTGGTCGACCGGAAGCGCAGGTCCCGTCGCGTATCCATGCTCGGGCTGACGATCGCCCGACCTTCAAATGCCGCCTCGAGTTTGCTCGCCTCATCGAGATTGAGGTTGGGACGATTCCTGAAGGAAAAGAAATCGTTCATGGTGATCCACGGCATGCGTGACACATACACAACGTCCGCGCCAATAGCGCCGGCCGCCTGGGCAAACGACGACTGCATGCCCTTGAAGGCTGTCATCGTCGTCGTCACCGCAACGATTCCGATGATGATGCCGAGCGTGGTCAATGCGCCACGCGCTTTGTTGGCGACGATCGCGCTTAACGCGATTTTCATCGATTCGCGAATATCGATAATTACATTCATCAGATAGACCTTTGCTCGGCTGCTCTAGCCAACACCGGCAGCTCCAACTTCGTATTCGGCCGGAACCGGGCCAAGGTACGAGTCTGACAAGAGTTCATCAGAGGAAAGAATATCGCTCTCGATTTTTCCATCACGGAGCCGAATCGACCGATGCGCATGCGCCGCAATGTAGTCCTCATGCGTTACGATAATAATCGTCTGGCCGTCGGCGTGTAGCTCGTCGAACATCGTCATGATTTCGTCGCCGGTCCTGCTATCGAGGTTACCGGTCGGCTCATCCGCAAGAATGATCGAAGGGTTGAATACCAGCGCACGTGCAATTGCCACACGCTGCCGCTGACCACCTGACAGTTCGTTCGGCTTGTGCTTCATACGTCCTGCAAGTCCGACCTGCTCAAGTGCGTGCTCCGCACGTACTCGACGCTCGGCTTTCGGCACGCCTCCATAAATCAGTGGCAGCTCAACGTTGTGCAGAATATCTGCGCGAGGAATAAGGTTAAACGTCTGAAACACGAAACCGATCATGCGGTTCCGGATTTCGGCAAGATCCGATTCATCCTTGTTCGCAACCGCCTCACCACCGAGCGAGTAGGTGCCGCTCGTTGGCACGTCAAGGCAGCCAATAATATTCATCAGAGTGGACTTGCCTGATCCCGACGGCCCCATGATGGCGACATACTCGTTTTCGCCAATGTCGAGTGAGACACCGCTTAACGCATGCACTTGCTCGTTGCCCATCTCATACGTCTTGACGACATCCCGCAGCTCAAGTACCGCCGATTTCGGATTTTGATTCTTCATCTATTTAGCTCCGTCGTTTCAGGCGTTGTCTGATTCTTCATCGCCATCATTGTTGATGACGACTTGTTCTCCGTTACCGAGATCCGATGAGATGGCCCGGTAACTGCCGGTAACGACTACTTCGTTTTCCTCGACACCCGAAACAATTTCGATCATGTCGTCGCTCTGAATACCGGTTTCTACCTGCTTGGCAACAACACGTCCGTCCTCCTCAACACAGAAAATGATCTCGACAAAGCCATCGTCGTCTGCCGTGAATCGTTCTTCTGCTTCGGAAACCTCTTCGCCTTCGAGCGTCAACTGGTCAATGGTGCGAACCGCGACGCTCTGGATTGGCACGCCAATCACGTCAGTTTTCGTCATGGTGCTGACATCGGCGCTGGCGGTCATGCCGGGCCGTAATTTGGAGATCTCGCCGCTTATTGCGATCTTCACCTCAAATTCGGTCTTCTGGTTGGTCGTGCCCTGTGCGTCTGTGTTCGCGGTATTCGAGATTTCGTAAACAGTACCCTTCAGCGTTTCGCCGAACAGCGCATCGACTTTTACCTCGGCCTCCTGGCCCAACTGCACATTGACGATGTCATTTTCGTCGACGTTGACCTGTGCCTCCATCTCCGTCAGGTCCGCCACAATCATGATGAGGTCCTCCTGAAACTGGGAACCAATCGCCATCTCGCCCTGTTCCTTATTGAGATCCGAAATAGTCCCGGCCATCGGTGAGTAGATCTGCGTCTTGGCCAGACTGTCGTCAGCTTGTTTGAGGGTGCCCTTCGCCTGTTCTACCTGGTCAAGCGCAGACTGATAGCGCGCGATTTCAACCTGGTAGGCAGCGTCATTGGCATCCAGGACTGCTTGCGACTCGAGCTTACGCTCGACAACATCTCGTGCCCGGTCAAAGTCTTTCTCGGCCTTGAGCATATTCTGCCGAACGAGTTCTGCGTTTGCCTGCGCGGATCGAACACTCGCCTGAGCGCTCTCAACAGCTGCGAGATAGCGCTCGCTGTCGAGCTCGGCCAGCAACTTGCCTTTCTCGACCCAGTCGCCTTCCGCCACATGCAACGCGATAATTTTGGAACTGACATCGGCGCTGATACGGATTTGGGTCTTCGGCTGGATACGCCCGGTTGCGTTGACGGTCTGGACGATCGTCTCGCGATTAATCGTCGCGGTCTGGACTTCCTGAAGCTCTTCTTTGCCGCCGCTCACGATCATAGCTCCGGCGCCAGCAGCGACAACCAAGGCCCCAACTGTTATCCACAGGGTTTTCTTTTTCATTATGTGTCTCGAAGAATTAGTGATCTGGTGGTGTAGTGTACTATAACACTAAGTTATTAGAATGCAATCACGCTGAGGCTTAGACGTGCCAAACCGGCATGGTTCTGCCGATTTCCACATCAAAAGGCTATTTGCCGCCGCATCCGGGCAGCGCTGCCGCAGTTACACCTTATTAATTAGATGCGTGA
>CAYTNO010000324.1:0-3209 GCA_964439125.1 uncultured Woeseiaceae bacterium
AGTGGCTCCAGGTAGCGTCTTGCGGCTGCCGTAATTCCGAAGCCGTCCTTGGTGATGTAGCGCTTGGGCAGCATCTTTTCCTTGTTTGCTATGCGAGACAGCGGGGCAGATTCGATTTTCCAGCGGAACGGTTTGTCCGAAACTCGCTTGATAACGGGCATGACCGCCGTTTTGCCCTGTAGCGCGAACTGAACGGCCGTCTTGCCCACGGCGTAGGCCTGATCAACGTCCGTCTTTGACGCGATATGCCGTGCCGATCGTTGCAGGTAGTCGGCAATAGCGTAGTGGTACTTGAACCCGAGGTTGTCGCGAACCATTTTGGCAACAACAGGCGCCACGCCGCCGAGCTGCGCGTGCCCAAATGCGTCGCGCGTGCCGGCTTCGGCCAGGAACTTGCCGTTGGCATATTGCGCGCCTTCACTCACGACGATGACGCAGAAGTCATACTTTTTCACGCTCTCGCGCACGCGCTTCAGGAATTCCCGCTTTTTGAATGGCACCTCAGGGAACAAAATGATGTGCGGTGCGTCGCCAGGCTCACTACCTGCCAGGCCGCCGGCTGCGGCTATCCAGCCGGCGTGACGCCCCATAACCTCGAGCACGAAAACCTTGGTGGACGTCTTCGACATTGAGATGACGTCCAGCGCAGCCTCCTTCGTTGATACGGCGACGTACTTGGCGACGGAACCGAATCCCGGACAGGTGTCAGTAACAGGCAGGTCGTTGTCGACGGTTTTCGGGATTCCGAGGCAGCTTACCGCGTAGCCCATGCTCTTGCTGATCTGCGATACCTTGTGCGCGGTATCCATGGAATCGTTGCCGCCGTTATAGAAGAAATAGCCAATATCATGAGCACGAAATACATCGATAAGTCGCTCATACTCGGCTCTGTTTTCCTCAATGCCCTTGAGTTTGTATCGAGCCGATCCAAACGCGCCACCGGGTGTATGTCTCAGCGCCGCGATCGTGCGCGCACTTTCGCGACTGGTATCGATCATGTCCTCCGTCAGCGCACCGATAATACCGTTACGACCGGCATAGACCTTTTTGATCTGGCTACGGTGTTTGCGAGCGGTTTCTATTACGCCACAAGCGCTTGCGTTGATTACGGCGGTTACACCACCAGATTGGGCATAAAATGCGTTCCTGGCTGACATGTTGAGTATTCCTTCTTGCTCTTGGCTCAAAGGCAGCGAGGATATCATTGATTGACCTGCAACCTCATTGCCGGTAGCGTACTCGCGCCGTACCGCAATTGAGACAAAAGCATGCGTATCGTACTGCTTGGCGCGCCTGGCTGTGGCAAAGGCACGCAAGCCAAAAAACTGATGGCGGATAGAAATATTCCGCAAATCTCCACGGGCGATATGCTTCGTGAGGCTGTAGCCGATGGCACGCGATTTGGCCAGCAAGCCAAGCTGACGATAGATTCCGGGAACCTGGTTCCGGATGAGGTTGTTCTCGGAATTATCAGCGAACGACTGAATCGGCCTGACGCAGCGGACGGATTCATACTCGACGGCTTTCCCCGGACGGAACAGCAGGCGCTCGATCTCGAAGAGCTCCTCGATCAACTGGGAACGCCGCTTGACGCTGCCGTACTGCTGGATATCGATTTTGAGATTCTGATGAAGCGGCTAACCGGCCGAAGAACTTGCTCGCTGACCGGGCAGTTGCTGAATATTCACTTCTCGTCCCAGGACGAACTCGATGCGTGCACAAACGCTGGTGGCAAACTGATTCAACGCGAGGACGACAATGAAAAGACGATCGCAAGTCGTCTGGATGTTTACCACGTGCGAACAGAACCTTTGATCGAATTCTTTCGCGGTCGAGGACAGCTGAAAATCGTCGATGCAGTTGGCGGCATCAATGAGGTGTATGAGCGGCTGCTGGAGGCTCTACAAGAGGGTTAACAGCTGCTCGCCGATCAACTCTCGTCGCCAACCACTCAGCACACGCGATTCGCGATTACCACCGATTATGACCGCAGATAAATCCCGTTTCGACGCGAGAGTTTCGGCGGCCAGCCCCAAGTCGGCAGCGCAATCCGCAACTTGCTTTTGCATTGATACCAGAAGCGACTTCTGTTCTTCGTCGGGCGGTTCTGGCGGCCGGTAATCGGAGTCATCCGCTGCCGATGCTGTGATCGCAGCCAGAATTTCTCCGCCAACGCGACGGATCAGTCCGGCTTGCAGGCCGTCGATTTTCTCAAGCTCGGCCATCGTCGCTGGCATGGCCTTTGCCAGTTCGGTCAGCACCGTATCTTTCACAATCCACTGCCGCGGTCGATTTGCGCGCAACGCTTCGGTTTCGCGCCACGCAGCGAGACGGGTCGCTGCAGCCCTGCGGTCTCCTTTGAGATTTCGCGCGCCTTTCAATCGGGCAATGGCTAGCTCGGGGTTGATGTCGTACAAGGCCGGGTTCAGCAAAAGGGCGGAGTCTTCCGTGGCCCAGGTGAGGCGATCTTGCTTGTCCAGGCGCTCGGACAGGATGTCGCAGGCTGGTAGCAGGTACTCAACATCCTCTGCGGCGTAATGCAGGTAATCATCGGACAGCGGTCGTCGCGTCCAGTCGGCGCGCGTATGGGCTTTCGGAATCTCGACGTCGAACAGCTCTTTCACGAGATTGGCATATCCCATCTGTGGCGCATAGCCGAGCAGCCCCGCGGCCACCTGCGTGTCGAAGATGCTTTCTGGCATGTACTTGGCAGCCTGATATACGACTTCAATGTCTTGACGCCCGGAATGCAAAATCCAGGTCGGTCGCATAAAAGACTCCCAAAATGCCTGCATGGGACTTCCGGCCAACGGATCAACACAATGGATGCTTTCGCCGCTCGCGATCTGTATCAGGCACAATTCCGCGAAGAACGTCTTCTCACGCATGAACTCCGTATCGACACCGAGGCGATCGTACTTGCTCAGCTCGTCGCAGAGGGTGTCGGGTTGATCGACAAACATGTATTCGGGCATTGCATCGCCGGGCGGTTAATTTCGAATTCGAAGACTAACATGCGATGATTGCGGCTTCCGCATAACGCTACATCGCAAAGTAATACTGAATGCACATACACATACTCGGGATCTGTGGAACCTTCATGGGCGGCGTTGCTGCTATGGCACGAACCGCCGGCTTCAAAGTGACAGGCTGCGACGGCAATGTGTATCCGCCGATGAGCACACAACTCAGAGAGCTGGGTATCGAGG
>CAYTNO010000325.1:0-3193 GCA_964439125.1 uncultured Woeseiaceae bacterium
GACGCAGATGTTACAGTTCGTGGTATGGAGTTAGTTAGCCTGATAGTTGCCATGATCCTGACTGGTGCAGTCGCCGGGGTTCTTGCCGGTTTACTGGGAGTCGGTGGCGGCATTGTTATTGTGCCGGCGCTGGAAGCTGCTTTGGCTATTGTCGGTGTCGATGCTTCGGTCCGCATGCACATTGCTGTCGCCACGTCGTTGGCGACGATCATTCCAACATCCATCTCATCGGCTGCCGCGCACAACCGCAAGAACGCCATCGATATGGGCGTAGTGCGTTACTGGTCACCGTTTATTTTCATGGGTGCAGTCGTGGGAATCGTTATCGCGGCGAACGTGACAGGGCAGGTGCTTGCTGCCGTATTTGCAGTGGTCGCACTTAGTGTCGCAATCAACATGATGAGGCCGTCGCAAGAGAAGACTATCTGGAGTGACGTGCCGCATGGAATTGCCGGCTTCCTGATTCCAACCGGTATTGGGTCAATTTCTACTCTAATTGGTATCGGTGGCGGGTCAATGAGTGTGCCGGCCATGACCCTGATGAGTAGACCGATTCACGTCGCAGTCGGTACATCCGCGTTGCTCGGTCTGGTTATCGCTGTGCCGGCAACGGTCGGGTATGTCATCGCCGGTTGGGATAATCAGTTATTGCCGGAGTGGAACCTGGGTTACGTAAGCTTGATCGGGTTTGTTGCCATTACGCCGGCCACTGTTCTGTTCGCACCGCTGGGTGCGAAACTCGCACATGCACTGTCGCACCGCTGGCTTAGCCTGTTGTTCGGCATCTTTCTTTTTATCGTGGCGATAAGGATGGGCATAAGGGCTCTGGCTTAGCCAGCCCGTCCACCTTTCGCGGGAGCCTGTTATGAGAGTTTTCCTCGGTTTGCTGGTCATGGGGCTGCCCCTGTTGTCCGGCGCAGATAGTGTCGAACCAGTTGACTCTGTCGACAATTATGTGAATGTCCGCCAGCTACCTGAACCTGACGCGGAGGTAGTTGGGCGTTTGTACAAAGGCATACCTCTGCCACTCGTGGAGGCTGTTGACGGCTGGAATGCGGTCGAGATGAGTGATGGCACTACTGGGTTCGTTAGTGCCGACTGGAGTCAAATCAATGTCACAGAGGTAGAGCCGCCGGTAGTGGAGCCGGTCGAACCTGAGCTGGTCGAGGAGCTGGTAGAACCCGACGCGGCAGAGGAGCCGGTCGAAGCTGAGTCGGTAGAGGAACTGGTCGAGCCTGAGCCGGTTGATGAGCTGGTAGAACCCGACGTGGCAGAGGACCTGGTAGAACCTGACCCGGTTGAGGTCGAGGTGCCCACATCGACCGAAACTATCGACGAGCCTGAAGCGCCCGAAATCGAAGAACCGACAGAACCTGCACCGATTGAGGAGCCCGTGGTACCGGAAGTTGTCGAGGTTGTTGCGGTCGAAGACCACCGTGAGCCCCTGACGATCAAGGGCAAGCCCGATTTCCTTGTCAAATTCAAAGAGCCGACGTCCGGTACGAGCTCGCAGGTATTCGATAATGGCAATCAGATTGGCATCGGCACGACCGAGCCAAAGCAGCGGCTTGAGGTCAACGGCAACATTCAGATTCATGACCAGAACAGCAGCGTCGCCGGGCTGATGATTACCCAATCGTCAGGCGAGACGGGCTATATCATGCACAATCGTGCGAGCACCTTGACGATTGGCGCGGGGTCGGTCGATCGCTTGACGATAGATCGTCATGGCAACCTTGGAATAGGAGTTGCCCGACCCGCGCATCCACTTGAAATGGCTAATGGGGCACATGTTTCAACTGGCGGTGTCTGGACAAACAGCTCTTCTCGCGATCGCAAGGAAAATATTGAAGCTATTACTGTTGAGGAAGCCCTGGCGGCCTTAGCTGGTTTGGAACCGGTTCACTACAACTACAAGAACGACTCGCAAGAATCGTATGTTGGGTTTATTGCCGAAGATGTTCCAGGTCTGGTCGCGACGTCGGACAGAAAAGGGTTGAGCGCCATGGACATAGTTGCGGTACTGACCAAGGTCATGCAGGCGCAACAACAGCAGATTAAGGAGCTTGAAGCCCAACTCGAAGCGATCAGGTGAGCAAAAAAAACCGCAAGGTAATTCGAAAAGGAGTCGAGTTGTGCGCCTAAAAAATTGTTATCGCACCAGCGATTTTCGACAATTGGCGAAGCAGCGTTTGCCATCACCGATATTTCACTATATCGACGGTGGTTCTGATGACGAAGTGACACTGGCGCGTAACACCAGCGCGTTCGATACGATCGACCTGGTTCCCAATGTGCTTGCGGGCATCTCCGACGTGGATCTGTCGGTGTCTGTGCTGGGGCAGAAACTGGAAATGCCGTTGTTCATGTCACCGACAGCGATGCAGCGTTTGTTTCACCATGATGGTGAACTAGCGCTAGCGAGGGCGGCCGACGAATACGGCACGATGTTTGGTGTGTCGACCATAGGAACGCGAAGCATTGAGGAACTCGGTGCATTCAACAGTGCGGCGAAGTTTTTTCAGATTTATATTCATCATGATGCGGCCCTGACATCGGATCTCATTGCGCGATGCAAAGCATCAAACTTTGGAGCGTTGGCGTTGACAGTCGATACGATCGTTGCAGGCAATCGCGAACGTGACTATGTAACGGGCATGACGACGCCACCCAAGCTAACACCGAGGAGCCTGCTCAGTTTTGCGATACACCTGCGCTGGGCGTTGAACTACCTGTTGCGCGACTCGTTTGACCTGCCCAATATCGCCGGGTTTGTTGATGCCGGGCGCAAAGCACAGATGTCGGTCGTCGATTATCTTAATACGCAGATGAAGCCTTCGATTTCCTGGGACGATGCCGCAGCCATGATCGAAGAGTGGGGTGGTCCGTTCGCTATCAAGGGCGTGATGTCAGTAAACGATGCCAGGCGCTGTGTGGACATAGGTGCGAGCGCAATAATGATTTCGAATCATGGCGGCAGACAGCTGGACGGCTCACGTGCGCCGTTCGATCAGCTTCAGGAGATACTGGACGCCGTCGGTGGCGACATTGAGGTTATTGTCGATGGTGGTATTCGTCGGGGAACACACGTCCTCAAAGCAATGGCTATGGGAGCAACGGCTTGTTCCGGTGGCCGCATGTATCTGTACGCCTTGGCCGGAGCCGGGTATCCGGGCGTGGCCCGGGCCATCGC
>CAYTNO010000326.1:0-3183 GCA_964439125.1 uncultured Woeseiaceae bacterium
TGACGCACACCAGCATCGAATACGATCAGAAATTTCATATTGAGAGTGACAAGGTCACTCGTGCGTTATTTTTCGGGCTTGGTTCAGATGGCACAGTTGGTGCCAACAAAAACAGTATCAAGATCATTGGCGAAAACACCGATCTTTATTGCCAGGGCTATTTCGTTTACGACTCGAAAAAGTCGGGGTCTCGAACGGTGTCGCATTTGCGCTTTGGGCCCGACGAGATTCATGCCCCGTATCTTATTCAGTCGGCAAACTTCATCGCTTGCCATCAATTCGACCTTGTCGAAAAAATAGAGGTACTACGGCACGCAGCCAACGGTGCGGTGTTCCTGCTCGACAGTTCGTATTCATCTGATGAAGTCTGGGACATGCTGCCGCAACCCGTGCAGCAGACAATTATCGATCGAGGCATACATCTACATGTCATCGATGCCAACAGCGTCGCGCGCGATGCGGGCAT
The DNA here is from genome assembly GCA_964439125.1 of uncultured Woeseiaceae bacterium. Lineage (GTDB taxonomy): Bacteria > Pseudomonadota > Gammaproteobacteria > Steroidobacterales > Woeseiaceae > UBA1847. The sequence continues at coordinate 467 of CAYTNO010000326.1, forward strand.
GGGCAAACGCATCAATACAGTGATGCAGGCATGTTTCTTTGCACTATCAGGTGTTTTGCCACGCGAAGAAGCCATACAGCAGATCAAACATGCGATAGAGAAATCCTACAAATCGAAGGGTCAGTCGGTTATCGACAAGAACTTTGCGGCGGTCGATGCGGCGCTTGATCACCTTTACGAGGTTGATATCCCGAAAAATCGTCTCAGCAAGCGTCCACTTGAACAAATTGTTCCGCCGCAGGCGCCGCCTTTCGTGCACGAAGTGACCGCAGAGATGATGCGTGGTTACGGCGATGACCTTCCTGTAAGCAAGCTACCGGTTGATGGCACCTATCCGAGCGGTACAGCGCAATGGGAAAAAAGCAATATTTCGGATCTCGTGCCACTTTGGGACGAAGACCTCTGCATCCAATGTGGCAATTGCAGTTTTGTTTGTCCCCATAGCGTCATAAGAGCGAAGTTCTTCAATGCAAGCGCTTTGGCGAATGCCCCGGAAGAGTTTCCGTCTGCACCAGTCAGTGCGCGCGGTTTTCCGGAAACGCGCTACTCGCTACAGGTTTACGTAGAAGATTGCACAGGCTGCCGCCTTTGTGTCGAGGCCTGCCCTGTACGTAGTCCGGACGATCCGGAGGTGCGTGCTATCAATATGGGCGATAAGAAACCGGTGCTTGAGCAGGAAAAGACGAACATCAGGTTTTTTGAAAGTCTGGCATACAACGATCGCGCAAAAATCGACTATTCTTCAGTTCGCGGCGCACAATTTCTGCAGCCGTTATTCGAATTTTCCGGTGCGTGCTCCGGCTGCGGCGAAACGCCCTATGTGAAGTTGCTTTCACAGTTGTTTGGGCCGCGCTTACTGGTCGCAAATGCCACGGGCTGCTCGTCTATCTACGGCGGCAACCTGCCGACGACGCCCTGGACGAAGAACCACGAAGGCAGAGGGCCGGCCTGGTCCAATTCGCTTTTTGAGGACAATGCGGAATTCGGTCTCGGAATGCGTATCGCTGCAGATCATCACATGGATATCGCGAAGGACCTCGTCACCGAACTCGCGCCAAGAATCGGTGAGGAGCTGGCGGACCTGCTAATAAACTCTCCGCAGCACCTGGGTACGGCGATACGCCAACAACGTAAACGTGTAGCAGATTTGCGAAGCCTTCTGCTCGATATGGTTAGCAAGAACAACGACGAAAAAGCTGCCGCGTTGCTTTCGATTATTGAACATCTCGTGCGCCGCAGTATTTGGCTCGTCGGCGGCGATGGCTGGGCCTACGACATCGGTTCCGGTGGACTTGACCACGTTCTGGCGAGTGGCCGCAATGTTAACGTGTTGGTGCTTGATACCGAGGTGTATTCAAACACGGGTGGACAGATGTCCAAGTCGACACCACTTGGCGCGTCGGCTCGTTTTGCTTCGGCCGGTAAGCGCAGCGGCAAGAAGGATCTCGCGTTGCAGGCGGTGTCTTACGGCAACGTCTACGTGGCTCAGGTTGCCATGGGTGCAAATCCGCAACAAACATTGTTGGCGATGCGCGAAGCAGAGGAATATGAAGGGCCCTCGCTTATCCTTGCGTACAGCCATTGCATCGCGCACGGCATAGATATGACGAAGGGCCTGGAGCAACAAAAACTGGCAACCGCATGCGGGCATTGGCCTTTGATTCGCTTCAACCCGATGCTACGTGCTGCCGGCAAGAAACCGTTCGTTCTCGATTCCCCGCGTCCAAGCATTCCGCTGTCGGAATACGCATACAACGAAAACCGCTATCGCGTGTTGAAACAGACGCATCCGGAAGAGGCTGAGAAACTCATGCGGAGTGCCCAGGAGCAGATTGAGAATCGTTGGCAGACTTATGAGCACATGGCAGAACAGGGGCCGGCTAAATTCCAGCCTATCTCTTAGTCGTCATCGGACTCGAAGTACGTGTCCGCGTTCCGCAATTCCCGCGCCCGTAACGTTACGCAAGTCTGCGCCGAAGTTACGACCTTATCGAGCACTCGCAATGTGCCGGAAACCTGGTGGTCCGGGTTGCTAAAGAACTCATTGGCGCGCTCGATACTCTTCATTGAACAGGACCTCGCAACTGACGGTAGTCTTGCCAGACCGTTACCCGGCAACCGAGCCTTGAAGGTCTCGTAATTCGCGAGCGCATAGTTCAATACTGGATCGCGATTTTCCGGTTGTGCGAGCAGCAAGCTTCGAACAGATAGCATTTCACTTGGACGCACGGCATCACTGATCGAATAGGCCTGCAAGTCGACCAATACTTCCGGCATGTCGAAATAGGTCAGCGCTGCTAAAAACCTGCCGCGCGCACTCGGCTCGGTCGCGTTTTCGAACCGAGTTTTGAACGTAGCATAAGTTTCCAGGTCGCCATTGATTGCTGTAGCAAGTAACGCTGTGGATATGAGGCTGGCATGCAAATCCAGATCGCCAGCCAGGTACGCAGCGCCACGTTTCGCGAACTTCCGCGTGATTTCTTCGTTACGGGCATTGCGGATCAGTTGTCGCAGCAGGTAAGGACGAATGGTCGTCACCGCATTTGACTCTCCGTCTACAGGGTCAAGTCCAAGTGACTCAACGGCCGGCCCAAGCAAATTGCCGATAAACCTGGCAAAGCCACTTTTGTGAGCGTCGCTGACCAGTGCGTCTTTGATGATCGACAGTTGATCGACAACGATGTCCAGTACGTAAGGGTCGCGTTCTGCCGAGAATG
>CAYTNO010000327.1:0-3181 GCA_964439125.1 uncultured Woeseiaceae bacterium
GGTCATAGTCGGATGTGCCGGGTCGAGTTCTTTGACCATTGCGGCGACATCATTCACCGCCGCCCAGATCACCGGATCATCGCCTTCTTCATAGCCTTCCATCTCGTTGCCGATGCCCCACAAAAGGAGCGCCGGATGATCCTTGAACTTCAGAACCATCTCGCGAGCATGCTGCAATTGTTCGGCGACCTGAGTTTCGTCGTTGTAATCGAAGCCCTGACGTTCATGGCCCAGCCAGATGCCGACCGTTACCGAAAGGCCGAGGCTATGCGCTTCATCCAAAAGTGGGCCGATATCGTCGCCGCCCCAGGTGCGCACTGAATTGCCACCCGCCGCAGCCAGCTGCTGCAATGAGTGCTGCCCACCGGCGCCGCGAATGAAATACGGCTCGCCGCCGCGAAGCAGCTGCCAGCCCTGCTCAGTCTTTTCGAGTTCGACCGGTATGGCCTCTGCCATTGCTCGCTCGCCAATACACAAAGGCCCTGCGAGTAGCAGGGCCCATGCAAGTACGCAGGTGCGCATCAAATCGCCGGCACTCTATCAAAACTCATTCTTGGACATCCTGGGAATTGCGGGATCATAGGTGTAGCCCCACACGCCAAAGAGCTCGAGGACCCTGATATCGCCGCCTTCAACGAGTAACTTGAAACCGGTAGAGTCAAATCTGAACAGGTCATCACCAACCTCTTCATTCAGCTGCGCCGGAAACTTGATGAGGTCGCCGTTCTCGTCCGGCGCGCACAACTCGCACTCGAAAAACGTCACGGAGCCCCAAAAATTATCGAGAACGGACTTGTACGCTTTCAAGGCCTGCTCCCGAGCGAGCTCGTCCGTTGACAGCACGTTGCTGTTGGCATTGAACAATTCGTGCAATGCCCTTGCGGTGTAGTACTGGTTTTCGCCAGACGGCCGCCTGGCGAGCGCTGTCGCCCAGAGATAGAAGCGGGCTTTCGCGCCGGTCGGCCCGGGCGGGAGCGTATCGTTCAGGTCGAACTTGTCGTCCTGATCCGGGTTGTTCGGATCGAATTCAATGATCGCGGTGGTAATGAACGGATTCTCAGGGTCGCCAAGAACGCAATTTTCCGGATAGACACCTACATTCTCGCAGGCCAGGTTCAGCACCACATCCGACGGAAGCGCGATGCCATTAATAACTTCCCCGTCATTATCGCTCGGCGAACTGCAGCCACCGGCAATCAGGATACCGAAGCCAAACAACAACATCGTCAAGCTGCGGTTTCGATTTCTAATACTCATAGTTTGAATTCCTTGGCCTTGCATATTTGGTCGTTAGAACTGGTAGGTGAGATAGACGAGGGCTGACCACTGGTAGTCACCAACGAACTCTGGGTCTATGTCAATGCTGTTTTCATCATAGCCACGGTACAGCGCCCTGATGCCAATTTGCGTGGCTTCGGTTTCACCCTCGAAGGAACTAATGACACCAGAATTGCCCAGGCGCATTGAATAGTCGAGCATGAATTGCTCGGGGTACACGGCGTTGAACTGATGATGAAAATCATACGGGCCCCAAGCATCCTTCTTGAAATAACCCTCTATCGTGTGCTTATTCTTCAGCCTGGCCTTAGCGCTAATCTCATAGTAATCACGCGTCCCGCCGTCCGGGTTACCGGTCGACTGATTGAAGCCTTTGACCAGATCCAGAATGTACTTGGCCCCTTGACTTGGGTTAAAAACTATTCTGCTGGAAACCGTCCACACGTCTTCTGCCGGAAGCCCTGCGCCAAAGGACGCGTTCGTATTTCCCTCTGCGAAAAAGAACAGGTTTGCATCAGTGAATGTTGGGTACTCTGTGTACGTTCCGCCGATATTCATGGCGAATTTGGCATCTTCGCGAAATTCGTTATCCCAGTCATAAAAGGGTGTGGCTGGCGTTGTGTCATACGTCAGGAATATCTCGCCTGAGCGAGCTTCCCGGTTGCCCAATACGGCGAATGGATCACTATCAGTGTCGCGCGGGGAAATGCCGGGATTAAGTACGCCGCCGGCGCCCGACGGCCGGATGAAAGGGTTCGCATCAACGAGGTTGTCGCGATACATCACTTTCGGGTAAAGCATGAAGTTGCCAAAATTAATCATCATGCCGGCTTCATACTCTTTCTTGTTGCCCATACCTGAATACGGCAAACCGGATGGATCACGCCAGCCGAAATCTTTGAGAGTTGCGCCACCATCGGCGACCAGGCCGGCGTGATGCGCAGAGATGTAGGACTTGGTACCAAACAACGGAAAGCTCAGCTTCGCCTTGAAGCCGAAGGTATCGTCTGACTCGATCTGGTCGACCACGATATCGCCGTTCCCATTGATCCGATCGTAGATGTCATCGACTTTTTCCGTGGCCGCCATAATGGTGCCGACTTCAAGTTTAACGTTTTCGGTCAGGTTCCTCGTGGCGTACAAGGTCGTCTGGCGAGACTCCCTGTTTGTGGCGGCCGTCGCGGTGGCCGATTCACCCTGTTGCGATACGTCCTCGGAATGAATAAACGTAAATTCAGTACTGCCGAGATTGAAATCGTACTTGATAACGAATTTCGGGTTGGCACCCCAATAGACTTCGGGACCGGCGAGTAGCGTCAGGCCTTTCCACTTGCCCTTGCCGATAAATTCTACGCCTTCCGGGGCTTTCGAGTTCCATATGTCCATGCCGGTAAGATCGGTGTTTTCCGCGATAAGACCAAAAAAGTCGCCCTCGTAGCCCCAGTGGTAACGCGGCGTGTGATAGAACGCGTTGAGATCAAAACTCTCTCCCTGGTAGCTGGCTTCAAAGTCATAAACTTCGACGCGTTCACGATCGTTAAACGTGACTTGTGTGGTACTAGTGTCGCCAAGGATATCGAGAACTTCCGTCTCTATAACGACAGGAAGGCCACGCCGACCATAGGCGATTTCCAAAGGTTCCTTTTCCGCCACGCTGCCCAGTACGTTGATCGTGAACTGCCCCGATACCTTGTCAGAGGGCTCGAATCCGAAATCCAGAAACACCATCTGGCCGTCCGAGAATTCAGTGCCATTTTCGCCACTCTCAGAAATATCGACTTCATCGCCCTTGAGCAGCATCTCGACGTTGAGCCGGCCACCCACAAAGTGCAGCTTTTTCTTGCTCTCCTTGTTGTCGCTCTTCAACATCCGGACCTCACCCTTCAACGCGTAATAGTCCATG
>CAYTNO010000328.1:0-3162 GCA_964439125.1 uncultured Woeseiaceae bacterium
CACACGCCGCTTTCTACGTCGGCACGCCTGAACAGCGCGATGCGCTCAGCGTCAGCGTGCCGGATGACAAACGAGCGCTCTGGACCGGGCAAGTATGTACACTCGAAGCGCTGAAGGATGGCGTGCGACTTCGCACGCTGTCTTCGACACTGTCGGTCGACTACTTCGTTATTCTGCGCCCGCAAGTGTCTGTTGATACGATCCGCCGGGCTATCGAGCGCGGCATCGTGCACGAAGGCAAGATGTATAACTTCGATTTTGACTTCTTCAGCTCCGACCGACTGGTCTGCACGGAGGTCGTGTACCGTTCCTATGACGGACTCGACGGAATTCAGTTTCCGCTGACCGAACGTGCCGGTCGCAAGACCCTGTCCGCCGAGGACCTGCTCGATTTCGCACTTAACGCTGACGTTTTCGAGCCTGTCGCAATATTCGGGGTAGAAGGTTGTGATAAGGGGATCGTATTTGGCGACCAGGTGCGGCCATTGCTGATGGCGAGCTACACAAAGATACTTTCATCCGATGTGCGACAATCTTTACGGCCGGCCTGACCAGGGAAATATTCGGAATATGCTCAGAGCAATTACAGTTTGCGTACTTTTTCTGGTCGCCGGATGCGGTCAATGTATCAACTGTGGCGATGCGGTTGATGTGGTCTCCGATATCAAACCGGATGAGGCGGTTGTCTTTTTCCGTACATCCGGCTCGCTGGATGAGGCGAACCAGGAATGGCACCTGCCCGTGCATGGCTGGATCTACGAGCCCGAAGAAAGCATCGCCCGAAAGGCCGCCTTTGAAAAAATCATGGTCGAAAAGTTCGGCCTTGCCGTTTCAAAGGAGACGCAGGGTAATCTCTCGCGGCGTTTCAATTTGTTAATTGCAGACAATGAACGCGGAAAGAAAATCGTTGTAAACATCGCAGGCAGTAATCATGAACTGCCGGCATCCGCAGCGAACGGCCATTTCGAAACAACCGTCGTGATTTCGGCTGCAGATGCTGCGAAACACAGCGAGAACGGCCTGATTCCCTATACCGCAGTTACCGGCGGTACCGATTCGAGAGAATTTAGTGGCACGATTCGGCTCCTGGATACCGATGGTCTTTCAGTCATCAGCGACATCGATGACACGGTGAAGGTATCGAACGTAGGCGACCACAAGAGCCTTATCGAGCAGACTTTCCTGCTCGACTTTGTAGCGGCACCGGGCATGGCAGCGCTTTATCGCGAATGGTCCACTGACGATACGGGTTTTCATTTCGTATCGTCCAGCCCATGGCAGCTGTACGACCCGCTCAGAGAGTTTCTCGACCGGGACGGGTTCCCATGGGCCTCATTCAGCCTTAAGCCGGTACGTTTTCGCGACGAAACCTTGCTCGACTTGTTCAAAAAAGGGACCGAGACCAAACCCGCTGCAATCGAGAAGATCCTCGATCGATATCCCGACCGGGACTTCGTCCTCGTCGGAGACAGCGGCGAGCAGGACCCCGAGGTGTACGCCTATTTGCTGCGCAACCGTCCAGACCAGATCCTGAAGATCTATATCAGAAACGTCACGCGAGAGAGTGCCGACAACGAGCGCTTTGCGACGGTGTTTGAAGACATCGATAGCGACCGCTGGCAGCTTTTTGATGATCCGAAAACTCTTACCTTGCCCGGCAGTTAAGGCGCGACGGTCGCTGCGATAGCTTCGCGGCCATTTCGGAATGACCCCGCTCTGTCAGGGATGAACCCCTGTCGCATGCAGGGAGAATTCGATATCGGTCGTAGCGCCGCTGCCAGTGACGGTTGTTATAACCAACAACACGCCGGTCTCGCTGTTCGCGTCGTAAGTGCAAAGGCCCGGGCCCAGGCTGTTGCCATCGGCGGTAATAATGGCGCGAGGAATCGCAGTTCCGTTGGCATCACGTGAAATTGAGGCGCTTGCAAAATCATCAAACGAGAACACCATGCAACCCTGGTGTCCGGGATCTGCCGCCAGAATGATCGGCGTGACCACTAATATGACGCTGCCATCACGCGCAACAGAGATATCCGCTTGTTCGATAGTATCCACGCCAAGATCGGCCGCATCCTGCCCATCAAGAATGGTGCCCACATACTCATAACCGGTCGGTGTTTGTCGCAATAACTCTATGCGTTCAAGGTCGGTTCGCCGACCTGTCCCATCAACAACCAGGCAAGACGTCGCGAGGTAGGTTTCGCCGTTGAAGGCGAACATGCCCGGCTCCGTTTGCAAAATGCAGTCAGCGAGTTCCGGGATTGCATTGAAATCGATCGGCGCGCCCCAGGACGCAGACGTCGCTGCAGACTTGCCCCAAACGACGCTGTTGTCGCCGAGATCATCGGGTGTTGTTGCTGTTGTGCGCCAGTAGAGAAACTCCTGGCGTTCATCGACACCGGTGACGGTGCCGAACGGGTTGAAGTATTTCAGCCACAAGATCTGCCACGTGCCCGCCGACTCTTGAACCAGCGTTGACACTTCATGCGTACTCCATCCCATTACACCAGTATCGGGATGTGCCTCCATTTGCATATCATTGACGGTGCGCACGAAAGTGAAGGATGCGCCATTGTTATCACTGCTGGCGAGTCGGGTTCGTACGCCAAGGTCGAAGATAGCTGGCGGACCCGCGTCGCTGACTTGCGTATTGAGCCAGCTATAGGCCAACCATAGCGTGCCTGTGGTGGCGTCGTATTCGAGACTGGGATCACCATAGCCACGGAACGGATCCGGCGCATTGCTAACTAAAGAGTGCGGATCGCCAACGATCAGCACCTCCGGACAGGACGCGTCTTTGCTGCAATGGAATGTGATTGGGCCCGAAGGCGGGGGTGGCGCCTCATTGCTACCGGAGCCACCACCGCAGGCGGACAGGCAAAGCAAAAAGGAGAAAAGTGCTACTACTCTCGCGTCATCCGTATACATGTGTAGATCATATGTCAGCTGCGTCGCGCCTGACCCGTGCACCGGTCGCAGTTGTTGTTGCTCGGCCAGGGGCGGAAAGGGCTGGAAGATCGATTCTACCCGATCGGCTATACGTACAATCGGGGCATTCTGGTTGTTGGAAAACAGCAGAGCGTCCCCTTTGTCTAGACAAGCCGGCATCGAATTGTAAAACTGCTCCATCGCTACTCATACAATTCTGGAGATTGTCGATGC